>JAMDCE010000620.1 GCA_023489135.1 Chloroflexota bacterium | reverse complement strand
CGCTTGCCGGCCGTTTTTCGGCGTGGAGCCCATTATCCTACGTGACGACGGAAGCGAATGCGGGGTGAACGAAGGCGGCAAACTCTGCATCAAGAAACCCTGGCCGGGGATGATGCGCACGGTGTACGGGACTCACGATCGCTTCATCGACACTTACTTCACGATGTTCTCAGACGCTTATTTCACGGGCGACGGGTGTCGCATCGACGAAGACGGGGACTACTGGTTGATGGGCCGAATAGACGATGTGGTTAACGTCTCCGGCCACCGCATCGGCACCGCCGAGGTGGAGAGCGCTCTCGTCAGCCACCCCAAGGTGGCCGAGGCCGCGGTGGCGCCAATGCCCCACGACATCAAGGGGCAGGGATTGTATGCCTTCGTGACGGTGGTCGAGGGGGTAGAGAAAAGCGACGAACTGGCCCGGGAGTTGATGGACCACGTGACCAAGCAGATTGGGGCAATAGCCAGGCCGGATCGCATCCAGTTCGCCGACGCGCTGCCGAAGACGCGCAGCGGCAAGATCATGCGAAGAATCCTGCGCAAGATAGCGTCCAACGAAGTGGAAAACCTGGGAGACACGACCACGCTGGCCGATCCGAATGTAGTGGACGTGCTGGTGAGCGGGAGGATTGGCTAGAGCCTATCTGAGAACTCTCACCTGTAGCGCGGGGGACAAGCCCCCGCGCTACAGGTTGCCAAAGCTAATCGAAAACCGCTCTAAGAGATACACGACGATGGCGGAAAGTGTTGCCTTGTCTCCCCGGCCCTGTGAACCATTCCCATTATGGCGACCTGGCGGCACGAATATTGCACGCCATGTGGTGCACCCGTAGTGCTATGCTTCGGCGGTCGTTACAGGTTGCCAAACCAAGGCGAAAACCGCTCTAGTCTCCCAGCGACAGACTGTTGGAGCGGTCTGGTGGGGCAGCAAGGAGGCCAGGATGAAGGTACAGTTCGGAGAAATGGCTTCAAGGCGAGGCCGGTGGCTGATAGCTGGGATCGCGGGAGTGGGATTATGCCTGATGTTCTGGGTGTTGCGCGGGGTCTTCCATCTGTACTCGCGCAAAGAAGTGCCCCAGGTCGGCCCGAACGTGGTGATTCTGGGAGGCGGTTTCGCCGGCTTGACGGTAGCCCGCCAGCTAAGCCATCGTCTCGCGGGCCGTGCCCGGATCACCTTGATAGACCGCCACAACTACCATCTCTTCACGCCTCTGCTCTTCCAGGTGGCCGCCTGCGGAGTCGATCCATACAACGTCGCTTACCCGATTCGCCAGTTTGCGGGTCGACACGGCGTTGCCTTTCGCAGGGATTTAGTGACCGGAATCGACTTGGATGGACGGCGGGTGCAACTAAGCAGCGGGGAAGTCGGTTACGATTACCTGGTTATTGCGCTGGGGACCACAACTAACTTCTTTGGAAATCGAAGCGCTGTGGAACACTCGTATCCCCTGAAATGGCTGGAGGATGGGGTGGCCATCCGGCATCAGGTGCTGGACGTGCTCTCGCAGGCGACGGCCACCAACGATGCCGGGCAGAGGCAGGCGTTGCTCAGTTTCGTCGTAGTCGGGGGTGGGGCCACCGGGGTTGAAATGGCGGCGGCCCTGGCCGATCTCTTGCGTCGGGTAGTGCCGACCGATTACCCGGATATCGATCCGAGCGAGCCGCGGGTCCTGCTGATTCAATCCAAGAGCAGACTTCTGGAGCATATGAGCGATCGGCTGGCGAATCTGGCGCTGAAAAAGCTGCGTGCGATGGGGGTTGAGGTATGGCTCAACACGAAGGCTAAAGAGGTTGAGCCCAGCCGACTCACGACCGAAGACGGCAAAGCGGTGCCAACGCGCACGGTCATCTGGACGGGGGGAGTGCGCTGTTCGGATGTAGTGGCGTCGGTGGAGGCTGAGCACGGCAAGGGTGGGAGCCTGGTGGTGGACCACTATCTGCGGGTTGTCGGCCGACCGGGTGTTTATGCCGCGGGCGACGACGCCCACTTTGTCGATCCGCAGACGCACCATTCCGTGCCCCTCCTGGCGGCGGCGGCAATTCAGGAAGGGGCAGCCGTGGCCGAAAACGTCGCTCGTGAGATAGAGGGCAGGCCTCAGGTGCCCTACCGGCATCGATCGTGGGGGAACGTCGTGTCCTTCGGGCAGAACTGGGGTGCCGTGGAGCTCGGGCGCATCGTCGTCGACGGCTTTGCAGGGTGGCTGGCCTGGCGCCTGATACACCTGGCCCGGCTGACCAGCTATCGAGATAAGCTGGCCACGGTCTTGGATTGGGGCGTCGGCTACGTGTACGACGTGGACACGGCTCGGCTCGACCTGGAGCCGGCGAAGGTGGAAGCACGCTCAGGTGATGTGGGCACCGGGGAGGGATGAAAGGAGCTGTTAGTCCTCGCTCTCTGCCACCAAACCGTGTTTCAGGGCGAAGATGGCAGCTTGAGTGCGATCGGCGACGTCGATCTTGGCGAAGAGCACGGTGAGCTTGTTTTTCACGGTGCTATTGGCCAGACGCATCTTCTTAGCGATTTCCTTGTTGGAGGCGCCGGCGGTCAACAGGCGAAGAATGCCCAGCTCCACATCGGTGAGGCCGGCCAGCCCATCTTGGGCGCCGGCTTCCGAGGATATGCGGCGAAACTCGGAGAGGACTTTGGTCATCATAACCGGATCGAGCAGGGAAGCACCCCTGGAGACGGCCCTGATGGCGGAGGCTACCTCGGTAGCCTTGGCGTTCTTGAGCAAATAGCCGCGTGCTCCCGCCTGAACCGCTCGCACGGCATGCCCATCTTCCTTGTGCATAGTTAGAATGATGATGCCTGTGCCAGGCCGCTTCCGCAGAATCTCCCTGGTCGCGGTTATGCCGTCTGCCACCGGCATGTTGATGTCCATAAGCACGACGTCCGGCTCCAGCTCGTCCACCATCTTCAAGACTTCCAAGCCGTCCGAAGCCTCGCCGACCATCCGCAGGTCCGGCTCCATCTCAAGTAGCTTCCTCAAGCCCTCGCGAAACAGTCCGTGGTCATCGGCCAGTAAGACCTTGATCGGCATCTTCCCCTCCCTCGTCTCCACTCCTCCGCAGGGCATCCGCTCGGCACCATGGTCGGCGCACGTGTTCACGGCACGTTTGCCAAAGGATGGCTGCCTAGACTGCGCCCATATTATCACAAATATAGATGGTATCTCAATGAGCAATCGCCGGCCAAACGTGTGTTATACTCTTTCACCTTTGGTGCTTCGCCGATGCGGAGATCCATCTCCAGACTGGCATAGCGGGCACGGCAGCGCCGTGCCCCTACCAGTTGCAATCGCGAAGCAGCCAGCGGCATAGAGAATTACCTCTTAAGGTTGACCAGGTCCTGCAGCATTTCGTCGGACGCAGTAATCACACGTGAATTCGCCTGAAAGCCTCTTTCTGCCATTATCATGTTCGTAAACTGGAGCGCCAGGTCCACGTTGGACATCTCCAGGTAGCCGGAGCTTATCTGCCCGCGCCCGCCCGAGCCCGGAGCGCCGACGGTGGGATCGCCCGAGTTCGAGGTTAACTCGTAAAGGTTCTTGCCCGACTTGAGCAGGCCTCCAGGATTGGCGAACTTGGCCAGGGCGATCTGTCCGAGCAATTTGCTGAGGCCATTGGTGTAAACACCGGTCACGTCTCCCGCTTGTCCGATGGCAAAGCTTACCAACGATCCGGCGGGGGCACCATCGGCGCTCGACTGCGCTTCGCTGGTACCGGCCAATTGGGTGAGCTTGTTCAGGTCCAGGCTGACCGTGATGTCATTGGCACCATTGGTGGGATGGATAACCATCGATCCGGCCGGCTGTTGCCCTACATAGGCGCCTGTGGTGCTGAAATTAAGGAGAGTTGCGCTGGTTGGCGAGGTAATTGAAAGGCCACTTTCAGTGGTGGATGGCAACCAGGTCCAGGTGTTGGTGCCCGTCTTGGTAAAGGTCAGCTGGATGCTGTGGAGAGCTCCCAACGAATCGTAGACGCTGACGTTGGATACCACGGTGGGGGGGGTAGCCGCGAATGAATAGGTATCGTTGGCCTGGTTCGAGGTGCTCGTGGCGATAGCAAAGGTCATTCCATTCCCGATGCTGACGGCTGCGCCCCCGGACGTGGCGATCGGAGCCCCGTAAGTGGTGCCACCATCCGTGCTGACCTCAATGCCCGTTACCTCTCCGGGGTTGGTGGCGGAGATGGAAGCGATTCTTACGACGTAGCTGGCGGTCGAGCTGCCAGAGTAGGCGCCTCCCGCCGTGCCCGTTCCCCCGCTGGCCCGGCTTTGGGTTACCGTTCCGTAGCCCAGCTGGTTGGTGTCTTGGTCCAGGTTGCCTCGCGCGGTGACGATGCTGGATGGCTGCCCCGACATAGCAGCCCCGAAGGGGATGGTAATGGCGCCCAAAGGCCGAGATGTATCGATCGCCCCTGTCGAGTCGGCCAACCATCCCTGCACCTTCATGCCCGTCACAGGGCTGACTATCGTTCCATCTACAGCCAGATCGAAGGATCCGTCACGGGTGTAGAAGTTCCGGGTGCCGTCATTCGTTATGAAGAAGCCGTCACCCTCGATTGCCAGGTCGGTGAACTTGCCGGTGGACTGGAAATTGCCCTGGGTCTGTATCGTGTCCACACCGCCAACCTGCATGCCGAGACCAATCTGCAGGGGATTGATACCTCCTCTCCCTTGCTGGGGCGAGCTGGCGCCGTGGGCCAGTTGGCTCATTATGTCGGAGAAGAGCACTCTTCCAGATTTGAATCCGATGGTGTTTACATTGGCAATATTGTTACCGATGACATCTAGAAAAGTCTGGTGATTGCGCATGCCTGACACGGCAGCCAACATAGAACGGATCATGGTTTTCTCCTTTCCTTATTCCTTGGCATCCTTAATCGCTTCGATGTCCGACAGTCCTACCATCCTCCCACCCACGATCAGAACAGGCTTCCCCTGCTCCACGACGACCTCCTCCACTTTTCCGGATGCTGACCGGGATTGGACGATCTTGCCAATCAAGCCACTGGCCTGGGCCATCGACTGGTATCCCAGGAACTCGCTTAGCCTGGCGTTCAGATCGTTGAGCTGCTCAACCGTGTTGAGCTGAGCCATCTGAGCGATGAACTCCCTATCCTCCATCGGCTTCATCGGGTCCTGGTTGCGAAGCTGCGCCACCAACAGTTTCAGGAAATCGCTCTTGCCCACGCCCATGAGCGCGCTGCTATCGGAGGGGTTGGTAACGGGTGCGTTGCCAGCAACAGCACCTTGGGCGCGACTGCTTGCCCTACTGGTTGAGTTCCCCTGCACGGTTCCGACGTTCATGTAACCTCCTGCACCCTTCGCGCTGGCCAGTTACCGTCAGCGCGGAGGAGCAATCACTATATGGGTTCTAACATAGCGCTGAATGCCGATAACTCTCTGCTACACATCTAGCTTAGATCCGGTAATCCACCAGCGAGTGCTGAATCCTCACTCCCCGGTCGTCGTCTATCTCCGTATCGGCGTCCTCTCCAAAGGCATAGTGCAGCGGCGACGATGCGTTGGATGTCGGACGGTCCTGAGAGTTGCTGTGCTGCGATGTGAAGCCGGAAAAACCGGCTCCGCTCACCACGTCGAATCGCTCTACCCTCAGCCCCTGGGTTTCGAAAGCGCTCTTGAGCTGAGGAAGAGAGGATTGAATGATCTCTCTCGTATCGCTCGCCTCAGCCGCCAGCTTGACCAGAAGACCATCTGGACCCTGGGATAGCTGAATTCGGACCTTCCCCAGTTCTTTGGGCTCCAGCTGGATGTTGAGTCCCGCCCGGCCACGCGACATGACGAGACGGGCTCGACTAACGATCTGCTCCACTATCGCGAAGCTTGACAATTCGGTGGGCAAGCTGGATGCATCAGAGGCCTGTCGGGGCGCACCGGCTACAGCCCCATCCTGTGCGGGGGCCTGCGCCAGAGTGATACCCTGAGCCGTTTGCTCTCGCGAGCTATTATGGCCGTGCGAAGAGAAGGTCCCATCACCGTCCCGGCCGGATGCTAAGACCGCCGAGATCGGCGAGGCGTTAGGCTGGCCACCGCGCACCCCGACCTCGCCGGATCCTTCGCCGGTGGCGCGCAGCTTGGCCGAAGCGAGCGGCTCGGGGAAGCCTTTTCCGGCGGCGAAGGCGTAACTTAGATCAGGGCTGGTAGCTCCGAGCGTCTGAGACCGCTCGTGGGAGGGGGCGTCCACACGCGGTCCACCGCGTTCTGCCTCGCCGGCGGTCTCGGCGCCGAGCCTCCGGACGGGATTATTGCCATTGCCTACCCGATCCGCCGCTATCGATTCCTGACCGCCGTCGGCCTGTCCCTCCATCAGTCGTCGTAGCCATTGTCCGGACACATTCTCCCCCGGACCCGAGAAATGCTTATAGTATACGAGTCCTTTCAATGCTTCGGCAAGGGCGTGTGCATCAGCCCCGGAATCGGACAAGAGAGAATTCATACCGGGCGGGAGAGCAAGAAACGCCGAGGGAATCCGGCCTGAAGCCCCTTGTTCAGCACCGTCGCCAGGCGAAGACGGATTGGCCTCGTCAGGGCACGGCTGGGCGCTGGGAGGCCACAGCGACTGGAGCTGCGAAACGGCGCCTGTCAATAAGGCAAGCATCGTTTCGAGGTCAATCGATTGATCGGCCTGTTTCTGGTCGGTGCTAAAGGTTGGATCTCCGAACGTAGCCCGGTGATTCGCCAGGGCCGAAATTAGGTGCCCGAGCGTGATTTCGCTGGGCCGGCGTCCCGACCGGGCCGACGAAGCCGTGTCCTCAAGTGCGGGGGACGTTCCCTGCTCGTCTCCGGTCACGCCAGACAGCGCCTGAAAGATCTGGGTGAAGAGACCTCCGTTTATTGTGCAATCTCGTAAAGACGTGGCTCTGTTCCATCCAGCGCCGACCCCCATCATCGACGCCGTGTCCAGAGCAGCCATCAAATCAGCCAATTAACACCTCCGTCGGCAACCTAATCAAGCCTTTTCAAAGCATCCACCAGCGGCGACTGCCCGGTGCGCTTGAACAGCGCCTGATGGCTGAAAGCCGTATCGGAGCCCCCGCCTTCTTCATTGGCGATGATCCAATAGGTGTACACGAAGTTGTAGGGCTCGCGATTCTTCATATAGCGGTATGCGCCGGTGACCATATCGATTTGTTTAGCCTCGTCTATGGGAGGGAAGGTCTTGTCATCGGCCGAGCCGATGTGCGTGCCGCCCTCGGTACCGATAATGGGCATTTGTCGCCCCAGCTTCTCTTTGATGATGGTGTCGTACCACTTGAATTTCATAAAGGCATTGCTGTCTTTGGCGTAGTCCAGGGGATGGTTCAAGGTATAGTTATGCATGCTGAGCCAGGCCTTGTCGAGGGTAGCAATTTCGCCGCGCTCCTTGATCTTGTCGAGGGTTTGCTTTAGAAACTCGATGTCGTCGAAGTTGCCTCCGGGACTGAGCGCTCCAAGGCCCGGAAGTCCTCCCGCCTCCGCGACCGCCCTGGCTCCAGGGATCCAAGTGTCCAGATAACGGTCGACGTTCGGAATGCCGTCGGGGTTCTCCACGTTTAGATTGGGCTCGTTGTAGAGCTGGTAGTAGTTGACTCCCATCGGCTTGTAATGCCTGACGAGGGCGCCGATATCCCCCTGGATCGGGCGGCCGTGGGGGGTGTAGAGCCTCATCACCGGCATTATGCCGTTGTCGACCAGCTTCTTTACCAGGTAATCGTTCTCTCCAACCTTGGCGTCGTCGTTCAGGATCACCATCCACTTGACCTTCATGTCCTTGGCTTCCTTGACGAAACGGTCGACGGCCCAGCTCGCCGAGTGGGTGATGGGCACCCAATGCATGCCCCGTCCATTGTCACCCTCGGGACGGGGGAAATCGGACAAAGCCATCGGCTTGCCGACACCGCCGCGCCCATCGATACCGGCTGAGGCGGCGGTGGCGACGGTGGCGAGGGAAGCGGATTCGACAGAGGGAGGATTCGGATTCTGAATGGCAGTCTTCCCTAAGGGCGTAAGGCCTTGAGCGGCGGGAACGGCAAGAGCGGCTCCTTGTGCAATCCCGTTTACGGGATTAGGGGGGTCAGAGGAAGGCGAAGCCGGCGTTTGAGCCGGGCCGGATCGATTAGGCGTCCTGGAAGCGGCCAACGGATACCGCTGCTGAGCGCGCAGTAGACTGGATCGGAAAGATACGCCGGGATAAGGATTAGTTATCCTTCCGGGAGTCCTGGACGGCAGAGGTCTCGCGACATCTGCGATGGAGGTTACCACTGAGCCTCGACTAGAGGTGGCCATAACCTAACCTTTCCACGTCTCTACCGCTTGCCCTCGTTCACGATGTATCTGGCGAGGGAAATGCGCGCCGTAATTAGCTGGACCAGGGCGTTATAGGAAATGGTGGTATCAGCCAACTGGACCATTTCCTTGTCGATGTCTACGTTGTTACCATCGAGACGGCCGCTGGTGTTGGTCATCTGAATCACCTCCGGCCGTACGTGATCTACGTCATCGTCGCCAAGCGTAATGTGACGAGCGTTGCTGGATACCAGCCTGGGCGAGAGTGTGCCTTGCTTGGCTGAGATGGCGTTTTGTAGCTGATCCTCGAAGCGCACCTGGGAGGCTTTGAAGCCTGGGGTATCTATGTTGGCCAGGTTGTTGCTGATTTCTCTCTGGCGAGCAGCCAGTCCATTTAGTGCAACTCCAATGGTCGCGTCGGTCATCGAACCAAGAATCTTATCGGTCATAATCGCCCTCCCGCTTCATCGAACTGTCGCCAATAGCCCATCACTCTCGAGAGGTAATCCCTGGTTTCCCGGTACGGTGGGATACCGCCGTACTTCTCAACGGCGCCGGGCCCGGCGTTGTATGCGGCCAGAGCCAACTGGGAGTTGCCGCCGTATCGGCGGAGCAAGGAGCTTAGGAACCTCACCCCACCATCGAGATTTTGTCCCGGATCGAAAACATTCGATACTCCCAGGGAACGCGCGGTTTCGTCCATCAGCTGCATCAGACCCTTCGCTCCGGCCCGGGATTGAGCCAGCGGGTCAAAGCCTGATTCTGCTTTGACGACCGCAGCCACGAGGTTGCCGCTCACCCCGTATTTCTTGGCGGCCGAGGCTATCAAGTCGGAAAAAGGTACGGTGCCCACGCGAACCGGGTCGTCGTCTTCGGCCTCATAGCCGGCGGTCGAGAGCAATGACCAGGGGTTTGCCGGGCGCGACAACAGGCTCGACCTCAAGCCAACCGGGTGGACAGACGCGAAACCGAGATCCAGACCTGGTTGAAGGCGCTTGCTGGCCATCGCCAGGAATTGCGCAAAACCCCTGCTTGCATCGGAAGCAGGTGGATTCGGCGCGTTCCGGACGGGTTCGGGACTGAAGGTAGACCTGTTGATGCGATTCTGGGCGCGGAAGGAGTCGGGCCCCATCGCCGGCCTTTGCATCGCCGTCGTTGGGCGCGCCAACACCTTCCGGGCTATGCCGGGCAATGCCGTGCCGCACGTTTCGTTCAATTCGTGCCTCCCTTCATACGCGAGCGATAGGAGAGCCCTGTACCACGCGCGTCTTTACCGCCCGTCGGCAAGACGGGGCCATCCGAATACGGAATTCACCGCGACCGAGACCAAGGAAAGACACGAGAGTCACCTCGGCACCGTCTTGCGGCGGTGGAACTGTGAGGTGGCGATGTCTTCCATAATCTTGCCTTCCGCCTTTTTCAACTCGTGAGCCACCTTTGTCTCGTGCTTTTCTTTGAGCTTCTCCAGGACCTTTTTCTCCTTCGAGACCTCGATCAATTCGTCCCGCTTCTGCCGCACCTTTCCGGCAAGTTCTTGCAGGACCAGCAGCTGTCGTTCGGTTTTCTTCTGGAGCGACTGAAGCTCCGAGAAGAAGGCGCCGATGGCCGCCATGTCTAGCCGGCCCCCGGAATGTTGTTGCTCCAGTTGTCGATAGCCTGAGTTTTCTAGCTCGCAGAGGAACTCCAGCATACGCTGCTCGGCCGCGTAACTGGCCTCGATCTCGGCTAGCTCCAACTGGCGTATATCCTCCAGCCTTTCCTTATAGGAAAGTGCGGGCTGTAAGGTGAACCGGCGGTTTGCCATGACAAGCGTTTCCTCTCAATTTTGCTGGTGCTTCAATTATCCGCAAAGATGGCCTCCAGTCCGGCCAGGGTGTCTTCAAAGGGAGAGCTCTCGTCCGCAAGCTGGCGGAGGAAGCTCGTGACGGCAGGGATGAGCGCGATGGCGCGGTCGATCTGCGGATTGCTGCCCGCCACGTAGGCACCGATATTTATCAGATCTCGGGCGCTTCGATAGGTGGCCACCACGTCGCGAATCTTGCCTGCCAGCTGCTGGTGTTTCTTTTCGGTTATGCTGGACATAATCCTGCTGACGCTACTGAGAACGTCGATGGCGGGATAGTGGTTCTCGGCGGCAAGCTCTCGGGAGAGATGGATGTGGCCATCGAGTATGCTTCGAACCGTATCGGTGATCGGCTCGGTTATGTCATCGCCCTCCACCAGAACGGTGTAGAATCCGGTGATGGTGCCTTTGTCGGAGGTGCCGGTTTGCTCCATTAGCTTGGGCAAGAGGGCAAAGACGGAAGGAGGATAGCCTTTTACGGCCGGCGGCTCGCCAACCGTCAGTCCTATCTCTCTCTGAGCCATGGCGAAGCGGGTTACCGAGTCCATCATGAAAGTGACGTCGAGCCCCTTATCGCGAAAGAACTCGGCAATGGTAGTGGCGACCCAGGCGGCTTTGATTCGCAGGAGGGCAGGCTGATCGGAAGTGGAGACCACGATCACCGACCGCTCCAGACCATCCGGTCCCAGGTCTCGATCGATGAACTCCTGAACCTCTCTTCCGCGCTCGCCGATGAGCGCGATAACGTTTACGTCTGATCGGGCATTGCGGGCGATCATGCCCATCATCGTGCTCTTGCCCACGCCGCTGCCCGAAAAGATGCCCATCCTCTGCCCTTTGCCGCAAGTTAGAATGGCGTCGATCGCCCTCACCCCGGTCTGCAGGGGCTCGGTGATCCTCCTTCTGGACAAGGGGGATGGAGGGTTGTTTCTTATGGTGTAGTGGCAGGTGGACGACAGGGAGCTTTTGCCGTCCATGGGATTGCACAGTCCGTCGACGACTCGGCCCAGCAGATCGAATCCCACGGGGACATCGAATTGGCGGCCGCTGGCGAATACGGCACTTCCGGGCTTGACCCCCTGCATCTCGGCAAAGGGCATGAGTATCAGGCGGTCATTCTTGAACCCCACCACTTCGGCCGATATCCTCCTCCCGTCGCGCTCCGGAAAAATGTGGCATATTTCTCCGACCTGAAGGCGCAGGCCCTCGACTTCGATGCTAAGTCCAATCACCTGCACCACTTTGCCCTGAATACGGACGGGCTCCAGCTGTCTAACCAGTGTTTGATACCGGGCCAGGTCGATCACGATTAGCTACCTCGTACTGGAATTCAGCTCGGAGCGAAAAGCCTTCTCAATCTCGTCCAGCTTCGTCCGGATCTGAGCATCCACCACTGAGCTCCGGGTGTCGATGATGCATCCTCCGACTTCGACACCAGCATCGGCGGCCAACTCTATCTGTTTGGCGGTGGAGTTGCCCTGGCTTTCTTCCCAATGGGAGCGGAGCACCTCCAGGTCTTCCGGATTGACGCGAACGCGAATAACGTCCATCACGTCCACGTATTCGAGAGCCCCCTTAACCATAGACAGGACCAGGGATCGATCCTCCGCGAGTCTCCGGTTCACGATCTTTTCGCCGATGGCCAGTGCCAGATCCACGATCCCCTCTTCCAGACTTCCCAGAATGCCGGCAGAATCGACGACGGCGTTTCGTGCCAACTCCCCAATCCGCTTGGAGTGTTCCAGGATGTCGCTTCTCGCCGCAACCATCCCTTCTGAATAACCGGCCTGATAACCTTCCTGGTGGGCCAGCTGCCGAACCTCATCGGACTTGTTGCGCGACTCGTCGAGAATCACTTCGGCCATGGACCGGGCCTGATTGACGATGTCCTGGGCCTCTGCGACCCAACCGACGGCCTGAACCGGCTCGCCGGATTCTCGGTCGGCGATCTCGCCGGGATCGTAAATGGGTTGATCTCCGGTTCGGCCCGGGAAAGCGGTAAACCCCGGAGACCGGCCGGTTCGGTGCGGCCCTACCAGCACTCTCTGTGTGCGCAGGCTGTGGAGCTTGATAATGTTAGAGCACGACATCGTCATCGCCTCGCGAAATAACGATTTCCTCGGCTTCATCCAGTCGCCGGACGATGGCTACGATCTTCTGCTGCGCCTGGTCAACGGCGCGCAAACGGACGGGAGCAGCCACCGACATCTCCTCCTTCAGCATTTCGGCGGCACGGCTAGAGAGATTCCTGGTGATCTTCTCTTTTAGCTCCTCGCCACAGCCACGGAGGGCGATGGCAAGGTCGTTGAAGTCGACTTCGCGCAGCACCCGCTGCAGCGACCTGTCGTCCAGCTTGATGACATCCTCAAACACGAAGATCAGCTTGCGGACCTCTTCGGCGAGGCGAGGGTTGTTTTCGTCCAGTCTCTCCAGGATCACTCGCTCAACCCCGCGGTCAACCCCGGCGAGGATCTTGGCCAGGAAATCGGCCCCGCCCACGGAGGCGTAGGCCCTATCCAGGACCAGAGAAACTTTCTTCTTAAGCACGTTTTCAACTTGCTGGATTACCTCCGGAGAGGTACGGTCCATGTTGGCTATCCTGGTGGCGACCTCAGCCTGGAGCCGCTCATCGAGAGATGACAGGATGGATGCCGCCTGCGCGGGCTTCAGGTGTGACAGAATGAGCGCTATGGTTTGCGGCTGCTCGCCTTGAATGAAGGTCAGTAGCTGAGCAGGGTCTGTTTTTCTGAGGAAATCGAACGGGGGAATCTTGGTCGTGGCGGCGACTCGGTTCAGCAAATCGTCCGCTTTCTCCCATCCAAAGGCCTTCTCCAGGATGAGGTGCGCGTAGTCTCCCCCTCCCGAGACGATGAAGTTGCCGGCCAGGGCGGCTTGATAGCAGTCCTCGATGACCTGCACCTTGATATCGTCCGACACCTTTTGAAGTCGCAGGATCTCGCGGGTCACGGACTCCACTTCCTCCTCAGACATGTGCTTGAGCACTTCGCTGGACAGCTCCGTGCCCAGGGCCATAAGTATAATGGCGGCCCTCTGCTTGCCCGTAAGCCTATCTTCCCCGCGTGACGACATCGTACTCACTCTCGTCTTGGAGCCAGGTCTTGAGCAAGCTGGCCATGGTGTCGGGTCGAGTTCTGGCTAGCTGGGTAACCTGTTCCCTGACTTGCTTGTGCTGCGGATCTTCGTGGATCAGGCTCGCTACGGATCTGGCCGGCTTCTGTTCCGCGGCAGGAATGGAAGCCACAGGCAGCGTTTCAGCTATCTCCCGTTGGCTCATCCCCGACAGCTGCTTCACCGAATATACATCCACGGAACGTTTGCGCCTGGTGGCGAAGAAGAGGAACAGGAGCAAGAGGACGGGGCCAACGGCCATGGCGCCGATCTTGCCCAACTCGACATTCTTTTCCCACTGCTGAGCTTCTTCCATCGATTTCACGTCCGTCGTAAATGATTCTTTCTGATAGGGGATGCTGGAAACCTCCAGGACGTCTCCGCGCTCTCTGTCGATCCCCACCGCCGCGGCCACCAGCTTGCTCACTTCATCGATCTGGGCAGTAGTGGCCGTTTCCGAGGCGTCCAGCACCACTGCCACCGAAAGCTTCTTGATGCTCCCCGTGGCCCTGGTGGTTTTTTCCACCGTCTTTGATAGCTCGTAATTCACCGTGGTGTCTTTCTTGGCAATCGGGCCCTGGGCGGTGGTGGTATCGGTGACGATGCCGGCATATCCTGGGATGTTGCTGCTGGTTCCCGGCACGCCGCCGACAGCGGAGGCTGACAACCCGTAGGACTCGGAAATCTCGCGCTGGCTCCGGAGCTGGGGCTGAGTGTTGGAAGGGGAATACGTCTCGCTGCTCGATTCGACCTGGTCCCAATCGAGCGCCGCCCTCACTCGCACGGTGGCCCGGCCGTTGCCGAGCACCTTATCCAGCATGCCCTGAGCTTTCTGCTCGAGATTGCTTTCCAAAGCCCTCTGGCTGTCAAACTGAGATGAGCTGATCTTGCCCGGCTCTTTGCCCCCGGCCAAGGCGTCCGACAGGATGCTCCCGTTCGAATCGACGATAGTGAGGTTTTCGGGCTTCAGGCCCTCGACGCTGCTGGATACCAACTGGGCAATCCCGTGAATCTGTGATTCCTTGAGCTTCTGTCCGGGCTTCAGCTTGAGCACCACCGAGCCGGAAGGCTCCTTCTGGTTATCGGTGTAGAGGGTAGGTTGAGGGATGACGACGTGCACGCGAGACTGCTCGACCGGGGCGAGACGATTGATGGTTCGACTCAGCTCCCCCTCGAGGGCTCTCTGGTAATTTATCTTCTGCGCAAAATCGGTCATCCCAAAATTGGTCTGGCCGAAGATCTCGAAGCCAACGCCACCGCCTAGTGGCAAGCCGGCCGAGGCCATTTGAAGCCTGGTCTCGTAAAGTATGCTGGCCGGAACCAGAATGGTGGAGCCACCTTTGGCCAGCTCGTAGCTTATCTTGGACTCTTTCAACTTGGCTACGATGGCTGCTGCGTCCTCTTCGCTGAGATTGCTGAATAGGGTGCCATAGTTCGGCGTGTTTGCCCAGAAGATCATAGCGGCTATGGCTACGATGGCTGCCAAGCCCACGGCCGCAATTGACAGTCGTTGGCCAAGGCTAAGATTGCTCCATATTCCCAGCGCCTGGTTACGTGCATCGTCCATAGCTGTATGGCTCACCACTTATCAAATATTCCGGCGCGACAACAGCAACCGGCTCGCTTGCCATCACGACGGCCACAGAGACATTGCACGCGCTCCCATCATTCCCGCGGAAGCGGGAATGACGGGGTTGCGGCATCCAATATCCCTAAACGCCAACCGGGCAGGAAAGATAGTGCCGGTCTGTTTAGACCTGCATTCGCATGATATCCTGATAGGCTTCGACGACCTTGTTCCTTACCTGGACGGCCAGCTGGAAACCCAGGGTGGCCCTTTCGGTTGCCAATAACACTTCGTGAAGCTCCACCGGCTCGCCGGCCGCCAGTTTGGCGGCCGAGGAATCGGCTTCCGACTGGAGCTTGTTGAGATTCCCCACCACATCCCCCAGCACGTTCTGGAACGATCCCACGATCGTGTCATTAGGTGTAGCCCTTTGGGCCACCGGCGGGAGGGGAAGATTGCTCCCCAGACCATTAATACTGATCGGCATCCTGGCCTCCTACTACCCCCGGGCAATATCCAGGGATTTCATAGCCATGCTCTTGGCAGCGTTAAGGGCGGTGACGTTCGCCTCGTAGGCCCTGGTGGCCGAGATCATATCTGTCATCTCTGTGATAATGTCGACGTTGGGATAAGCCACGTTCCCGTTGTTATCGGCATCCGGATGGCTCGGATCGTAGACGACGTGCGGCGGGGCATCATCCTGGAGTATTCTGGTAACCTGCACTCCATTGCCCACGACCCGCCTCGGGTCCAGGGCGGTCGATACGGTCAGGCCGGGGGCCGCGGAGATGGGGGAAAAAACCACTTCCTGCCGCCTGTACGGCTGGCCATTGGCAGATTTGGTGCTCTCGGCATTCGCGATGTTATTGGCGATGACGTCCATTCTAACGCGCTGGGCCGTCAAGGCTGATCCGCTGATCCTCAGGCTGCTGAAAAGACTCATTGCCTTGTTCCTCCGGCCTCATGAATAATAGCTCACGACGAATGATATTAGGGAGGGCTCGTGGCCAATAGGGTAGACAAGCCTAGGGGCGGCCTTCAATGGTCCCCAACAAGGTCGGACATTGGTACCTCCGCGCTAAGTACCGCCTGCGACCACAGGAACCGGCCGAATGAGTGTCGGCATGGTTCACTGGAGGGGGTACCTGCCGAGAAGGTACCTATATCTTGGCCGCGCGGAGACCAATGGGGTATGCATCAGGCCTATTTGCCCTACAGACGCATTGATAGGTCCCGTATATTGGCTCATATAGACAAATGCTCAGGAACAATTCCTAGCCGCACTGCTGGCTGTATAAGGAGAAGACGATGGCTAGTGGGAAGAAGCCGGCGCATCCCAACCGGAATGATGCGCAGAAACCGTTGCTCTCGGCCTGTATGATAGTCAGGGACGAAGAGGCCGACCTGGAACGATGTCTGAGCAGCGTGCAAGCAGTGGTGGACGAGATCGTCATCGTCGATACCGGTTCCCGTGATGGCACTGTGGAGATCGCGCGTGGTCTGGGAGCCAAAGTGCATCATTTCGAGTGGTGCGATGATTTCTCGGCCGCGCGCAACGCGGGGCTGGAACAGGCAGCTGGTAGATGGATCCTTCAGCTGGACGCGGACGAGGAGCTGTCTCCCGAAGCCGCTCGGGCTATTCGGTTGCTAGTGGGCAGCGCGGCCCCCAAATGCTGGGGCTTCTTCGTCCCCTGGCGCTCGCACGTGATCCAGAGCGGTCTTCGCCATGAGAAAGTTGCCTATCGTTGCCTGTTGTTCCGCAACCACCGCGACTTGCGATACCGCAGCCGCATCCACGAATACATAGCTTACGTTGGGAACGGCCCCAAGCCTGAGTTCTCGTACAACGACGACATCGTGATCGAACACTACGGCTACACGAACGATCAAATCCAGACGAAGGGCAAGCTGGAGCGCAATCTGCGGCTCCTGGAGCTTGCGGCTGCCGAGGAACCGCAGGAGGCCTACCACCATTTCAACCTGGGCAAGCACTATTTCGGCACGCGGCGCACGGCAGAAGCGGTGGCTGAACTGAGAAGGGCCACGGCGCTGTGCCGAGATCCCGGCGCCTTATACCTCCCTAATCTGTATGCCACGCTGGCAATGGCACTCGGGAGGAATGGAGAGGCAGAGCAAGTGCCCTTGGTGGTGGCGGAGGCCGAACGGCTGATTCCCGAACTCGCTTCGGATTTCTACTTCAGGGTGGGAATCGCGCTGAAAGAGACGGGGAAACTGGACCAGGCGCTGGCCTCTCTTCAGCGAGCCATAGACGAGAGGGGCGAAGCGACCAGATCCGATCCTGCCATCAGCACGTGGCGGCCGC
>JAMDCE010000121.1 GCA_023489135.1 Chloroflexota bacterium | reverse complement strand
TCCTTCGACGTATTCCTGATCAACTGGGTGGATAACACCGGCGATCCCGACGAGACCCTCTATACCTACTATGCTACTGGCGGGAGCCGCAACTACGGCGATTTCAGTGACAAGGATATAGACGCGCTCATCCAGAAGCAAGCCCAGACGATTGACGAAGGGGCGCGCAAGGCGATCTTGGCAGAGATTGAGAAGAAGCTTATGGACCAAGTTCCCATGGTAATCGTTCTTTGGGAGTTCTGGGAGATAGGCACTTGGAAGGAAGTGAAGAACTTCAGCCAGGGTAACGGAATCCATCCTTGGGGCAAGTACGATCGCATTTGGCTGGCAAAGTAACGGGCGCAGCGGATTTCTTCTAATAAAGGAGGGGCAAAGAGTTTCTCTTCGGAGTTCCCGCCCTGCTCTCGGTCGAGCTTTGGCTTGGAGGGTCGAAACACCCTTTGGTGGACCACGACTGCAATCGCGTGAGTCAGGTTCCTGACACGTCAGTCGGCTGGTCACACGGCTTTACGCCTGCTGGCTTTGGCGATCCTCTACCCGGATTCCGCCGACTTACCTCGGAACCTACGGCATTCGATCGTATCGTGAGTAAAGACGTAGCCCACGTGATCGAGGGGGCGCGTGTCGCCCACGATGTGAATTCAATTGGGAGGGCAGATGACAACGGTAGAGCGCAAGCAAGAGGCTATTCGCATCCATCGGGACGCGATCGTTGTAGACGGAATGAGCAACGGTCGAATGAGCAGCGAGTATTTCGACAAAATGCTGAACGGCGGAATTACGGCGAGCATGGTGCCGGTTACAATTTCGGCGCCCTTCCGGGAGACGATAAGACGGCTCTGCGACCTCCTGAACTTGGTGGAAAGAAGCTTCGACAGAGTATCGATCGTAAAGAAGACGGACGACATCCTGGACGCGAAGCGGCAGGGCAAGCTGGGCCTGATACTGGTGCTCGAGGATAGCAGGCAGCTGGAGGATGACATCGATCTTCTGAAGATCTTCCGAGACCTCGGAGTTCGAAGAATGCAACTTGTTTACACCATCCAGAACTCGGCCGGGTGTGGCAAAGGAGAGCGACATGATTCCGGCCTGAGCAAGTTCGGAGTGAAGCTCATCGAGAAAATGGAGGAGTTGGGCATCCTGATCGACCTCTGCCATGCGGCTCCGAAGACGCTGAAAGAGGCCATGGAGGTGATCCGGAAACCAGCGGTCTTCAGCCACGCCAACGTTCAGGGAGTGTACGGGCACAGAAATAATCAGACCGATGAGGACCTCGAGTGGCTTGCCAGGAACGGAGGTGTCATCGGGATCGCTGGTGGCGGCGGGGCCTGGAAGGTTGCGGAGCGGACCATTGACCGGATTGTTGATCACATAGACTACGTTAGAGACCGGATAGGCATCGATTACGTGGGCATAGGTCTGGCCATTTTCGAGGGTCACTCCCCGGAGTTTTACGACCAGTTTGACCTGCCGCCGGAGATCTTCGGTCAATGGCCGCGCCCGCCAGCGAAGGGGATCGAGAGCATCGAACTCTTCGGCAACTTCACCGAGAAACTGGTCGAGCGCGGTTACTCCGAGGCCGACATCAAGAAGGTCTTGGGCGAGAACTTCCTCCGGGTTTTGCGGAACGTGTGGGGATAGACGGGCACGGCTCTGGCTGCTCTCCACTGGGGCGGTCCCGACGTGGCTGCAATAGTGCTGGCCTAGTACTTGGTTGCGCCAAAGAGCGCAACATTTCCTCGCCCCGCCTTGGGAGAGGATTAAGGTGAGGGGGGTTCCGCTTTCACCCTCACCCTGACCTCTCCCATCAAAGGGAGAGGGGCATCACTAATGTGACGCTGATTTGCGCAAGTAAGTACTAGCTATGAATGAAAGGGAGATAAGGGATGGTTCTAGGAGAAGCGCGCATAACGGACGAGGGGCTGGACAAGCTCAGGGCCAGAATAGGCCTCTATTACCGCATCAATCAGATTAACGAAGTGGCCTCCAGGGACATTATCCGGCACTATGCCGAGGGCATAGGGGACTACAATCCCCTGTGGCTGGACGAAGGCTACGCCTCGCGCACCAGGTACAAATCCATCATCGCACCGCCGACCTTCCTCTATGGCGTGTTCCTCTGCTCCGGCCACAATGCCGGCGGCTTGCCCGGCGTGCATGGCTTCTTTTCTGGGGCCGACTGGCGCTGGTCGCGCGTCATTCGCGCTGGCGATGCCGTCGCCGCCAACTACCGGCCCGTGGACGTCGTAGAGAAGAGTAGCGCCTTTGCCTTACGCACCGTGATCGTCTATGGGGAGTCGCTATACCGCAACCAGCGCGACGAGCTTATCGCGCGATGCAAGGGCTGGACCATCCGCGCGGAGCGCAAGGCTGCCAGGGAGCGCGGCAAGTATCGTGACATCGCGGGGCAGCAATATTCGCCGGAAGACCTCAAGGCCATTCAGGCCGATTTGGAGCGGGAGGACCGCCGCGGTGCGATGCCCCGCTACTGGGAGGAGGTCGAGGAGGAGGAAGAGCTGACGCCTGTGGTCAAAGGCCCGCTGGCCATCGAGGACATGATTGCTTACCGTTGTGGCGCCAGCCTGGAGGAGGCCCACGGGCTGCGACTGCGCCGTATCCGCCGCCACCCCGCCTGGGGTTTCCGCGACCCGAAGACAGGCGGCATCCAGACCATTGGACAGGTGCACGAGCAGGACGGCATGGCGGGCGGAGCCGGCATTCCCTCGGCCTACGACCTCGGCCCGCAGCGCATCGGATGGCTGGGCCAATTGCTGACCAACTGGATGGGCGACGACGCCTCCCTCAGAACCCTTTACGCGGAAATCCGCCGCTTCAACCCGTTCGGCAACACGATGTGGTGCAAAGGGAAGGTAACCCGGAAGTATATTGAGGCCGATGATCATTTGGTGGACTGCGAAATCTGGGCCGAGAACCAGAAGGGTGAGATTACGGCTCCCGGGCGAGCCACCATTTCACTCCCTTCGAAGAGCGTCTAGCTGGAGGTAAAGAGTTAATGGAATCTGCGCGAATTTCGCCGGAGGGCGTTGCCCTCCTAAAGGAGAGGCTGGGACTGGACCTGCGCCTCCACCGCCACAACGACATCGCCAGCAAGGACGGCATCAAACGCTTCGCCTTCGCCATCGGCGACGCCAACCCACTCTGGAGCGATGCGGGCTATGCCGCCAGGACCCGGTACGCCGGCCTCGTGGCGCCCCCCTGCTTCCTCTACAGTGTCGTCTGTCCCAGCGGAGACCTGGCTGGGGGCTTGCCGAGCGTCCACTCCTTCCATGGTGGCAACGACTGGCAGTTCTACCGGCCCGTCACGCTGAACGACTCCATCACAGTCAAGGCCAAGCTGATCGACGTCGCTGAGAAGAAG
>JAMDCE010000161.1 GCA_023489135.1 Chloroflexota bacterium | reverse complement strand
CAGGCTAGCATCTGCTCCAGCGGTAGCGGCCGCTGATCGCCCTCGCGCAGGGTCTGCTTGGCCGCCCCCATGAACTCACGGAATAGGGGATGCGACCGTGTAGGCCGCGACTTGAACTCGGGGTGGGCATGGTGGAGGAGGCGCTCGAGATTGCTTCGTGGGCTCAGAACGTGGCCATCAAGATCCCCATCACCGCTCAGGGGCTTGAGGCCACGAAGGAGCTGTCGAAGCGATGCGTTACCACGAACCTCACGCTGTGTTTCTCGCCCAACCAGGCATTGCTTGCCGCCCTGGCAGGTGCCACGTTTGTGAGCCCATTTGTGGGCCGGCTGGACGATGTGGGGCACGACGGCATGCAGGTGGTGGCTGATATCGTTGGGATTTACCGGCAGTATAACCTCGAGACCCGGGTTATTGCGGCGAGCATCCGCCATCCACTTCACGTGATCGCGGCGGCGCAGGCTGGCGCGGATATTGCAACCGTACCCTATAAGGTCCTGCTGCAAATGATTCAGCACCCGCTCACCGACGTTGGAATCAAGAGATTCTTGGAGGATTGGGCTCGTTTCAAGGGCTCAGTGTAGCCGGCCACTCTTCTCGCTTCGGCGGATGATGAGCAACCGGGCGTTTTGGCGATTAAGAACTTTTCCGGTTGACTCGTATTGACAACCTGTGATATAATAACGGTCGGAACTGGACCTGTGGGACGGTTCCTTGAATCGTTTCTCCTCAGAACGCGACCCCGGGTGCAAGGCCAAGGTTGACGAATTAGAGCCCGCCACACGGTTAGTATAGTAGCTTCTGTGCGGGAGCGGCCTTGTGAGATTCTCCATGAGGGATCTTTTGCGACCGGCTGGTGTTGAGTGCATTGATGCACCCAAGCAGTAAGAACCTTTCCCATATCGCGCCACGAGGTGTGCGCCTGAATACAGCACAGGGTTTCGCCGAGGTCGTAGTTCACTTCAGGTGGCAGCCTGAGTATTCGGCGTTCTGAAGGATTCTCAATCATCAAAGTGAATTCAACTGGTTGTGGGGTGTTATTAAGTGAACATCGCTGAACTTGAAATGAAAACTCGCGACGAACTCCAGGATTTGGCCAAGGAGCTTGGCGTAACTGGCTACAGCGCCTTGAAGAAGCAGGACCTGGTGCTGCGTCTGCTGCAAGCGCAAACGGAGCAGCAAGGGTTCCTCTTCGGCGGGGGAGTGCTCGAGATCGTCGAGGACGGCTTCGGTTTTCTGCGCAAGGAGCGCTTCCTGCCTGGGTCTTCGGACGTGTACGTGTCCCAGTCGCAGATCAGGCGCTTCGGCTTGCGGACTGGTGATATGATCACGGGCCAGATTCGGCCGCCTAAAGAAAACGAGAAATACTATGGGCTGCTGAGGGTAGAGGCAGTGAACGGTCTCGATCCCGAGGTGGCCAAGAAGCGGCCGTATTTCGACACGCTTACTCCCATATTCCCGCGCGAAATGCTCAACCTCGAAACGACGCCGACAAACGTGACCCAGCGTCTTATTAACCTCGTGTCGCCTATCGGCCGGGGGCAGCGCGGTCTCATCGTCTCGCCTCCGAAGGCGGGCAAAACGACCGTCTTGAAGCAGATTGCCAACGGTATCACTTCTAATCACAACGACGTGCATCTTATGGTCTTGCTGGTGGGCGAGCGCCCCGAAGAAGTGACAGACATGAAGCGGTCGGTGAAGGCCGAGGTGATCAGCTCGACCTTCGACGAGCCGGTCGAGGATCATACTCGCGTGGCCGAGATGGCTTTGGAGCGAGCGAAGCGCCTGGTGGAGGGCGCGCGCCACGTGGTGATCCTGATGGACAGCATCACGAGGCTTTCGCGCGCTTACAACCTGGTCGTCCCGCCCAGCGGCCGAACGCTCTCCGGTGGTATCGATCCCGTGGCTCTGTACCCTCCCAAGCGATTCTTTGGCGCCGCCAGGAACATCGAGGAGGGCGGAAGCCTGACGTGTATGGCGACGTGCCTCGTCGATACCGGCAGCCGCATGGACGATGTGATTTACGAGGAGTTCAAGGGCACCGGCAACATGGAGCTGGTCCTTGACCGCAAGCTTTCCGAGAAGCGCGTCTTCCCGGCCGTGGACATTCCGAGGTCGGGGACCCGCCGCGAGGAACTGCTGATGGACGACACAACGCTGCGTCAGGTCTGGACCCTGCGCCGAATGGTGTCAGCTATCGGCGGAACGGAAGGCCTCGAGCTGATGCTGGCTCGAATGGCCAAGACCGCAAATAACCGCGAGTTCCTCGGTACGTTGAGCAAGGACATCGTCTAAGATCAGCGCCTCAGCCTTTGCGGTACTCCAGCACCACGATCTGCTGCTCGGTAGGGAGGGTGGTCTTGGTGACCACCAGTTTGGGTTGAGGCTGGGTGGACTTCAGGCCCATCTCGCGGGCGAACTTCTCCAGCGTATCGATCTCCAGCTTCACTACGTCCGTCTTATAGTGCATCGGGACGACGATCTTGGGCTCTACCAGGCTGATAACCTCGGCGGCCTGCGCAGCGTTGATGGTGTAGTTGCCACCTACGGGTATGAAGAGGATGTCGACGTTGCTCATCTCCTCCACCTGTTCGGCCGTGGGTATGTGGCCAAGGTCGCCGAGATGGCATAGCTGGATGTCGTCCATCTGTAGGATGTACGCCGTGTTTTTGCCCCTTTTCTTGCCCCCCTCGGCATCGTGGAAGGTTTGAATCCCCACGACCATAACGCCTTTGATCTCATACTCGCCGGGACCGGCGATGACCTTGGGCTCTCCCGCGATCGCCGACACGGCGTTGTGATCGTGGTGCTGGTGAGAGACCGTCACAATATCGGCCGTGGGCCGGCCGATCTGGTAGCCGACACTCTTGTCGTAGGGATCGTTGATTACGGTCGCATCCTTGCCTTTGAGCCTGAAGCAGGCGTGTCCTAGCCACGTGATTTCCACGAGCGAACCTCCTAGCGGAATGAGTAATACCTATTCCCGTCAGTCCTTTCGCCAATGGCACGGTCTAGACCGGTCTCCGAGACCGAGTCGGTCTGAACTGGACCGACCACAGAGCCATGCGAAATCTCTGAAGGGAAGAAGTATAAGGGAGAAGCGTTCGCGCGAATGCTTCTCCCCTAAGATACACTTTTATCGCGGGTTAGGTCAAGGAGTCGGCGTTGGAACGGGAACTGGCGTCCCGATGGGCCGTGGCGTTGGGGTTGGCGTGGGCAGCGCTTTGGGTGGGGTCGTGACCCACCTCGTCAGCTCCGCTCCGATTTGCGACGGCACAGTGTACACCTGATCCGAATCCTTGCGCTTTACGTAGGACGCGCTTCCGTCGGGGGTGTTGTCCCCGACCTGAAGGACCAGGCTCTTGCCGTCGCCCGTCTTGATAG
>JAMDCE010000452.1 GCA_023489135.1 Chloroflexota bacterium | reverse complement strand
CCGAGGTCGTAGAGATCCTCGAGAAGTACAGCGCCACATACCTACCGGATAAGGTGGTCAGAGGAATCTGGCAGGTGATGGAGCGCTACGGTCGGATCGTGCTGCGCCGGTTGGAAAATGGGGACCTGGCCCTGCATTGCCCGGATGGAGAGATGATCCCGAAATTGTGGCGCAGTCGGCGAGTGAAGCCGTATCTGGTTCGTAATGCCGATGCCGAAACGGTGGTGATCCGGCCTGAGGCCCGGGGATGGATCAAGCGGCTCTTGCTGCAGTCGGGTTATCCTGTCAACGACGAGGCTGGCTACGAGAAAGGCGCTTCCCTGCCGATTTCGCTCAATACGGGAGGTCACGACGCGGAAGGTTTCTCCTTGAGACCCTATCAGGTGGAGGCGGCCGCGGCCTTCGCCCAGGGGAGTCTGGTAAGCGGCGGGGGCGTTATCGTTCTACCGTGCGGGGCCGGAAAGACCACCGTGGGCCTGGCGGTGATGGCTGATCTGCGGTGCCAAACTCTGATTCTTTGCCCCAACACGGTTGCCCTCCGCCAGTGGATCCGCGAGCTGCTGGACAAGACCAGCCTGACCAGAAACGAGGTGGGCGAGTACAGCGCAGACAAGAAAGAGATCAAGCCGGTCACGGTGAGTACCTATCAGATGTTGACCTACGGAGGCCGGGCCGAGAGCGGGAAGGTCAAAGCGTCGGAGATGCCCCACTTGTCGCTGCTCACCGCTCAGGACTGGGGTCTAATTGTCTACGATGAGGTCCAACTGCTTCCTGCCCCCGTGTTTCGGACCACGGCGGAGATTCAGGCCCGCCGCCGGTTGGGACTTACGGCGACGCTGGTCCGGGAGGACGGTCGAGAGGGTGACGTATTCTCGTTGATCGGCCCGAAGCGATATGATGCGGCCTGGAAGAAATTAGAGGCGGAAGGATGGATCGCCGCGGCCGCGTGCTATGAAGTCCGCTTGAGTTTGGACGAGGAGTGGCACAACGTTTATCTGCGAACTGAGGACGTGCGAACAAGGTACCGGCTCGCCGCCGAGAATCCCGCGAAAATGGAAGTGCTCAACCGTTTGCTCGAACGGCACTCCGGCGATCGCGTTCTCATCATCGGACAATACCTGACCCAGCTCAGAGCCATTGCCCGCTCAGTAGAGGCGTCCCTTCTAACCGGCCAGGTGGCCACCTCGACCAGGGCCAGGCTCTACGAGGATTTTCGCTCCAATCGGCGGAACGTTCTGGTCGTTTCCAAGGTGGCAAACCAGGCCATCGATCTACCGGAGGCCAACGTCGCCATTCAAGTGTCGGGAAGCTTCGGGTCACGCCAGGAGGAGGCCCAGCGCCTGGGGCGCATCCTTCGTCCCAAGAAGGACGGTGGTGCGGCCACATTCTATTCATTGGTGACGAGAGATACCCGCGACCAGGCGCTGGCGGCCAAAAGACAGCGCTTTCTGGTGGAACAAGGGTATCGCTACACCATTGTCGATGGGGAAGACTTCTAGGGCCTCTCCAGTCCGTAGCGTTTTTCTTTTGGAGGACATAGGGATTGGAAACGTTCAAACGTTCGAACATTGAACGTTCAAACCTCGATTAGCCCCTGAACCCGTATCCATTAACCCTTGCCCCGGCCCACCGTCATTGCCCCGATATGGTATAATACGCACTTGTTGAGAATTGCACGAATCGGCCGGTGGAATCGCTCGCGCCGAGAAAAGGTGACTCGAGGAGGCAAATGGCAGTCTTAGCAGTCGTAGGTGGCCAGTGGGGAGACGAAGGTAAAGGCAAGATTGTCGATTTCCTGGCCAATGATGCCGACATCGTGGTGAGGTGCCAGGGCGGTAGCAATGCCGGGCACACTGTCGTAAACTCTCTCGGTACCTTCCGGATGCATCTCATCCCCTCGGGGATATTCTCACCGGCGACCACCTGTGTAATCGGTAACGGCGTGGTGATCGATCCCGCAGGGGTGCTGGAGGAGCTTGAAGTTCTCAGACGGGGACGCATCGATGCTAGTAGACTCCGCATCAGCGAGCGTGCCCACGTGATTATGCCCTACCACGTGCTTCTTGATCGACTGGAGGAGGAGGCCAAAGGGAAGGATAGCATCGGCACGACTGGCAGGGGTATCGGTCCGGCCTACGTCGACAAAGTCGCCCGCCTGGGAATCCGGATGGGCGATCTGCTGAGCGAAAAGAGTCTCCATCAGAAGCTTAATCTGGTTCTGCCCATCAAGAACCGCATTCTCACCCAGCTTTACGACGCCGAAGCGCTAACCTTCGACGAGGTTTTCAGTGCATATCTGGAGTACGGCCGCCGGCTCGCCCCTCACATCACGGACACTCAGGCTCTACTTGACTCTGCCGTCGAAGAGGGGCAGACTATTATCCTCGAAGGTGCCCAGGGGGCGATGCTCGACGTCGATTTCGGCACCTATCCCTTCGTTACTTCGTCGTCAGCCTCGGTCGGCGGAACGTGCTTGGGTTCAGGTATTCCCCCCACCAAGTTGGACTACGTTCTTGGTGTGTTCAAAGTGTACTCCACCCGCGTTGGCAAGGGCCCTATTCCCACCGAACTAACCGATGCCACCGGCGAGTACATTCGTGAGCAAGGTGGAGAGGGACATCAAGAATATGGAACGACGACGGGACGACCTCGCCGTTGCGGGTGGTTCGATGCGGTGGCCGCGCGCTTCGTCGCCCGCCTCAACGGACTCTCTGGCGCGGCGATTACTCGCCTGGATGTCTTTGACGGGCTGCCGACCATCAAGGTGTGTGCGGCCTACCGGCTGAGGGGCGATCTGATTCGCGACTTCCCGTCCGATCTTTCTGCGCTGGCTGAGGTGGAACCGGTCTATGAGGAGTATCCCGGTTGGCTCAGTCCCACTGCTGGAGTTCGAAGCTACGAAGATCTTCCGGCCAATGCCAGAGCCTATCTGTCGCGCTTGGAGGAGTTGATTGGGGTGAATCTTGACCTCATATCGGTCGCCCCGTCTCGTGAGGCAACTATCGCTCTGAGAGCGATCGTACCTTCCGGTCGCAGGGGGACTCTGGATCTTTCCCGCTGAGGTCAACTTAGGACTCGTGCTTGGCCTCGCGGAGCATCAGATCCGCCAGCGCTTCCGTGGCCGGTTTGTCTTCGAACAAAACCTCGTGCATCTTCTCGGTGATAGGCATTTCCACACCGTATCTCCTGGCCATCTGCTGGGCCGCTTCGGTGGTGGACACCCCCTCGGCCACGTGGGACATCGAGGCTTGGATTGCCGTGAGGGTGCGTCCCTTGGCCAGTTCCTGACCGACGTAACGATTTCGGCTGAACGGACTGGCGCAAGTGGCTACCAGGTCTCCTAGTCCAGTCAAACCGGAGAACGTTCGAGGATTAGCTCCGGCCGCC
>JAMDCE010000483.1 GCA_023489135.1 Chloroflexota bacterium | reverse complement strand
GTAATTCTTCAGCATCTCGAGTGCTCCTTCGACGCTCGACGGAGCCAGGTATTCGAATGAAGCCACGCGATCACCTCCACCGGGGCCACTGATATGCGCCACAACCTGGATGTTCGCTGCGAAGAGCGTAGTCCCGGGTATCTTGGGCCTTAGGTTACATTCTAGAAGAAGCGCCGACGCGACGGCGCCGTCGGACAGGCACGCCTATGAGCAATTGGCGTCCTCGACCGGGGACTTCAAGCTGCTGCCGAGTTCTAGTCGTGTTTAACTCTCGACTCACCCTTGAGTTCGAAAAGGCGATGCAATCAGATCTGAAGCGTACGGAGATTCTGGAGGTCTTGGAGCACATAAGTGGGGGCTAGGCCGAATTCGGGCCCGACCATCGCCAGCCCAATTAGCACTCGGTGCGACCTTGCGCCGGGGCCTGTCGTATATGGTATATCATATATGAGACTCTACCACAGGATCGTGGAATTGTCAATAACTTCTCGGCTCTATTTCAACAAATGTGGAATTAGGGCTTCTGGAGTGTAGTGATTCAATATCTCAAATCCTGTGTCTAGACTGTTGACTTTTAAACAGCACCATGTTATTGTCGGATACGATATATGATATCTGCTCGACGAGCTCCGGTGCTCGCCCCCTTCGCAAAGCTGCTTTTCAATAGGGCAATGCCTTTAGCCCTTCCCACATTTTGTTACTGACCTGATCAGCGTTTTTCCATCGGCGTTATCCTACACCACGGTTTACTGGTCCGAACCGTCTGGCGTATGTTTCTACTTTTAGAGGAACCCCTTGGCAAGACTTTCCCACAATGGATTGGCCCGTCTTGGTTCCTCGAACTTAAGAAGATTGTTGGAGGGAGAGGACACTACGCTTCAGCCCCACTGAGGGAATAGTGCAGGGCGATGGCTTTGTTCCGAGCACGGCCGTTGAAGTTCCATTCGAGACTTCACGTGAGAATTCGCAGACAACGGTCGGCGCGGTCGAGCGGTACCGTTGGCGGTTGAGTGATTGGTGAAAGCGGCACCGATTGCCCTGGAAGGCATCGGCCGGTTGGGGAGTTTAGCATACCGATCCGAGAGTGGATAAAGGAGAAAGGAGGACCGTGACCGGGTTTTGATCACCGTAGGGACCTATGAGCCGATTCGCAAGCGAACCAGCCTATGCCTGTGACCGGGTGGCGGATCAGATCATAACTGATCCCGGTTGGAGCAGGAAAACGATGCTCCTGGGTGTTCCTGGAGTGAGAGGGTGAGGGCGATAACGCCCTTGGTATTGTTCAAGCCAACTGTGAAGTCAATTGGTACCTTGTGGTATTGCGGGAAAGGACATCTAGTTCGGTGCAAAAGCGAGGTCGTCGGGATCACTTGGCCTGGCCTTGAAGGCAGTGTCGCTGGTGTTATTTGTATTTCTGGACGCAGCGGAGCAATTTGATGCAACGAGGCATGAGTCAATCTTTAGGAGGATTTGATTCCAATGAGCGAAAGTGAACGCATCGATTCCTTCGTTGAGAAAGTAAGAACGATCGGGCTCACCAGGCGTCATTTCGTCAAAATAGCGCTTGGCTCCACGGCGGCGGCCACCTTAGGAGTCGTCGCAGCCGGCTGCGGTTCGGAGAGTGGCGGGGCCGCGCCGACGGCGACCACTGTGGCGGGTGGAGCAGCGGCTCAGCCCACGGCCACAACTGGCGCCGCACCGGCCGAGCCCACAGCAACGATCGCGGCCGCTGCGAAACTTAGTGGAAAGGTAAACATCTCCTACGCCGTTTGGCCGCCGGCCTCGTCAATGGCCGAGCTTAGCAAGAGGTTCTCAAAGGATAGCGGTGTAGACATCACATTTGACCTAACGCCGTGGGAGCTTTGGCACGACAAACTTTTCACCGTCTTTGCTGCCAAAGGTGATACGTACGATATGGCCATTCCGGACAGCCACTGGCTAGGTGAGGCCGCTGCCGGTGGGCATATGTTGGATATTACCGACTGGATTGGCAAGAACATCAAGGCGGACAATTTCCAACCTTTCCTGGATTTCTGCCAGTATCCCGACAAGAGCGGAAAGTACTTTGCCATTCCGTTCCACTGGGACCCCCACGTCTTCGCCTATCGTAAAGATATGCTGGAGGATCCGAAGGAGAAAGAGGCCTTCAAGGCGAAATACGGCTATGAGCTGAAGGTACCCGACACTTTCAAGCCGGAGTTGTGGGACGTAGCTGAGTTTTTCACTCGGCCGGACCAGGGGACGTACGGGTTTACCTTCAAGTATGGTCCCATTGCAGACGGCCCGATGCTGGATTTTGGCCACCTTCTCTACGCGTACGGCGGCCAGTGGTATGACCCGGCGACGAAAAAGGTGAGCGGCACTCTGAACAATGAGGCTGGACTCAAGGCTGCCGAGGACTTCGTGGCCTTCTTCAAGTTCGCACCTCCAGGCGCCAGCAACTGGTACTTGGATGAACCGGTGAAGTCGATGGCGCAGGGCCAGGTGTTTGCCATCGTCAACTGGCTACCGTTTACACAGGGTCTCGATGATCCTAAGCAGAGCACGGTGGCCGGGAAGGTCGGTTGGGCCGTCATGCCCGGGATGAAGGGGGCTGATGGAAAGGTCACGAGAGGGTTCAGCTTGGGCCAGGCAGCGGCCGGCGTATCCGCCTATTCAAAGAACAAGGAGGCCGCTTTCGAGTTTATGAAATGGATGTTTAACCCCGATCTTATGTTGGAATGGGGGCTCCAGGGCGGGTACCCTGTGGATAAAACGGTTTACACCAATCCCAAGTGGAGCGGCCAGTCCGCGGCCCACAAGATATATGTAGATTCGGTGCCTTTCGTCAGGGATGCGCCGCCATCTCCAAAGACCAATGAGATGTGGCTGCTCTCCGCCGAAGAGCTGAACAAGGCCGTCACGGGTCAGCAGACGGCTAAACAAGCGCTCGATAACATGGCCAAACGGGCCGACGAGCTTCCCTGGATTCCCCAATCCTAGACTGTGCTCGGGCGAGATGACAGTCTTCTCGCATATTTGGCTACGTGAGAAGACTGTCTGGGCCTGAGTAAATTGGGAAGGCTTTTTGCTTTGGGCGGCATAGCTCTCAGATGGTATGCACACGCGAGCCTTGCCACTGATAGGGCCGTAGGTAATGAGCACGATTGGAATTAGACGGGCGGACTGCCGTCGACTTGAATGGAGTGGAACTCTTGGTTCGTAGTAAGAAGTAGATGGATGGTGCATATGCGAAACGGTAAGCTCGAGACCCAAATGGCCGGCCTGCATTTCAAGAACCCGGTGATGGCTGGCTGCGCGGGCATCACGGCAACGGCTAACGTAATTGAGCGGTGGCTAAGAGCCGGTGCGGGGGGTATTCTTGCCAAGTCCTTGACCACCGATCCAGCG
>JAMDCE010000360.1 GCA_023489135.1 Chloroflexota bacterium | reverse complement strand
GACCTTCGCGACCTTGCCGCCCGAGGTGGTGGATTAGATCAGTTCAGAGAGCGAGTGGCGGAGCTTCGCGCTCAGAACCCCGGGAAGATGGCCCTCCTCAGGCGGCTGGATGAGGCGGGTCTATGAGTTACGGCGGAAAATGAGCGATGACAGAAAGAGTCGAGAAGAAGGAACTGGTGAGCCTGGTAGCCCGGCGTGTTGACAGGGATCTCGAGACGGTGAGCGAGATCGTGGACGCCACGTTTGAGAAAATCTACGAGGCGCTGAAGCGCGGCGAGCCGGTCTCTTTGCGCGACTTCGGCTCGTTCTACGTCCGACCCGAGCGAGCGAACTGGGTATTCAAGTTCAACCCGTCGCAGCGCCTGCGTAAGGTGTTCGGTTGGTCTTCCACCTACCGTGGGGAATCGTAGCGTTGTGGATGTGAATCATCCGACTCTGTTACAATTCAAATGGGAATCGAACGGACATGAATAAACCAACGGAATTTCTAAGCTTTCTCACCGAGGCGCTGGTTCGCCAGTATGCCTCACCTGAATCTTTTTATCGCGGCCAGGAATACTACCAGGACGGCGCAGTCATCTCACTGGCCAGGCGCGGCCGTACACTCCAGGCGGAGATTGAGGGCAGCCAGCCTGAACCTTACTTCGTCCGCGTGGTCGCCGATGCGGCGGGAATCGCCGAAGCGAATTGTGACTGTCCCTACGATTGGGGTGGTTGGTGCAAGCATATCGTTGCTACGCTGTTAGCGTGCATTCATCAGCCAGATTCAGTTGAGGAACGCCCTACGGTCGAAGAACTGCTCTCTGGCCTGGACCGTGAGCAACTCCAGCGCGTCCTCTTGCGTCTGGTCGATGATGATCCTTCGGTAGTCGACATCCTCGATGAAGAGATTAGTCTGCTCAAGTCGGACTCAACCGAGACTCCCATCGCCCCGACCCAACCCGCCATTCGACGCACGTCCCTGGACACTACTTCCATCCGTCGTCAGGTCCGTACAATCCTTCACTCCCTGGACAGGATGCGGCCTTCAGAGGCATACTGGCATGTGGGTAACGTTGTGGGCGACGTTCGCCGCGTGCTGGGGCAAGCGTGGGATTTCGTTGAAGTTGGCGATGGCAGCAGCGCTATCCTAATTCTTGAGGCCATCACCGAGGAATACATGGACGGGTTTGAACAGTTGGATGACTCCAATGGCGAGGTCGGTGCCTTTTTCGATGATCTCGGTGAAGCTTGGACAGAGGCTCTCCTAACTGCGGAGTTGAGTCCTGAACAGCGTGAAGCTTGGGCTGAAAAGCTGGCGGGTTGGGCTGACGTGGTGGGCGAATACGGCATCGACAATGCTTTTTACGCCGCCGAAGCAGCGGCGGTGCAGGGCTGGGATCATCCGGTATTACAACGAGCCTTGGAGGGAAAGGTTGCCGTCCTGGGCTGGGCTGAAGAGGCCGTCGACTGGCCCGAGGGGCTAGTCGACACTATGCTCAACGTTCTCGAGCGTCAGGAACGCTACGAGGAGTATCTTAACCTGGCTCGGGTCGCAGGACAAACGCAACGGTGCGCCATTATGCTGGTTCGCCTCGGGCGGGTACAGGATGCAGTCGATTACTGTATGAAGCATCTGGAATCCGCTGAGGATGCGCTCGCCGTAAGCAAGGCACTGCGCGAGCGCGAGGAGGTGCACGCAGCACTAGGCATAGCCGAACACGGTGTCGCTCTAGATGGACAAAATGCGCCATTGGCCGTCTGGTTGCGTGATCTGGCCAGTAGCCTGGGAGAGATCGACCGAGCACTCGCGGCGGCAAAGATCGCCTTTCGGGCCGATCCAAATCTGGTCGCCTATCTGCGGACACAGGAACTGGCTGGCCAGTCCTGGCTGCAGATCCGCGCTGATCTCTTGGATCACCTGCGCAAATGCGAATCATACTATCCACGAGGCCAGGTCGAAGTCTTCCTGCACGAGGGATTGGTTGCCGACGCCATCGCGGCGGTCGATGGAACATCAGCCCACGAATTGATCGCGCAAGTAGTGGATGCGGCCATCGCGACCAACCCCGATTGGGTCATCCGAACTTGCCGCCGTCAAGCCGAGCCCATCATCGATCAGGGGAAGGCGCAGCATTACGACGATGCGGTGCGCTGGCTGGCGAAAGCGCGAGATGCTTATCGAGTTGTCGGCAAAGAACAAGAGTGGCGGACGTATTTGGAGGACCTTATCGCTGACCACCGGCGAAAATATAAGCTGCTTCCGATGCTGGTTGCGCTGAGACATCCGTGAAGGATTAGGTCCTCGTCCTCCGTCTAAAAAGATGTCTGTTCGAGTTCTCTCTGTTGCACCACATATCCCATCGCTCTGTAACCACGCTGGCGCTTGTTCCACATTCCGGCAAGCTGCGGGTGGTTGTACTCGACGTAGTCATAAATGCGCACATCCTTCTTGCCAGCGTGTTCTCGGTGCAACCTTCCTGCGTATTGCTGAATAGTCCCTTTCCACGAAATAGGCATCCTTTGTGCGCCAACGGCGTTCGGCAAGACGATCGCTGCAGCGGCGGTGATCGCCAAGCGCGGGGTGAGCACGCTCGTACTTGTCCACCGCACCGAATTACTGAGGCAGTGGCTGGACCAGCTTGTGGCGTTCCTAGATGTATCGAAAGGCGACATTGGGGTCATTGGTGGCGGCCAGAAAAAGCTATCCGGCCATATCGATATCGCAGTTATGCAATCGCTGGTCCGCAGCGATTGCCAGCCAAACCTGCTCGACTGCTACGGACAGAGTGTCGTCGACGAATGCCATCACGTCTCCGCCTTCACCTTCGAGTCCATACTGAAGCAAGCTAAAGCGCGATACGTCGTGGGCCTTACAGCGACACCGATGCGGCGCGATGGGCACGATCCGATCATCTTTATGCAGTGCGGGCCAATCCGCCATCGCGCGGCCAGGTCGGATAATGCGGCCATTCGTTTGGAGGTTTGGCCACGCCTGTTAAGCGCTTTGCCGGCCCAGCTCACTGGCGTGGGAATACAGGATGTATTTCGATCTTTGGCCAGCGATCAAAACCGCAACCAGCTCATTGCCAAGGACATTATGGAAGCCTACCGAGAGAGCCGTAAGATCATCGTGCTAACGGAGCGCACCGAACATTTGGAACGTCTACGGGAACTACTCGACGATGATGTCGAACACTGCTACGTCTTGCACGGCCGTTTGCCAAAGAAACAGCGCGTTGAAGCCTTCCTGGCACTTTCCAAGCTGGATGATTCGGCTCCCCGAGTGATAATCGCCACCGGCCGATTGATCGGAGAAGGCTTCGACCATCCTCCGCTAGATACATTGGTGCTCGCTATGCCGATATCGTGGAAAGGGACTATTCAGCAATACGCAGGAAGGTTGCACCGA
>JAMDCE010000581.1:1872-3392 GCA_023489135.1 Chloroflexota bacterium | reverse complement strand
TCCCCCCTCGCGACAATGGTCGGGTGAATACCAAAGCTGGGCTGGGCTTTAGCTATTATGGTGCCTCCGGGAGAGCTGACCTTAACTTTGTCACCCTTCTTGATGCCTTTCTCTCGGGCAACTTCGGTATTGATCCAAAGTGGATTCTCGTGCATTATCTCGTTCAGCCAAACGCTGGTTGCGGTCGTGGAATTGTTATGCACGCCTGTCTTGAACGTAACCAGGGTGAACTCTTCGTTCGTGGCTTGCTTGATAAGCACTGGTGGCTCCACGTATGCGGGTAACGGATTGAAGCCGTTGCCCTCCATGCGCTTCGAGTAGACCTCATATCGCCGTGAAGGCGTATTGAATCCTCCCCTCTCGTACGACTTATAGATGACAGGGGATGCTGGGTCTATGAATACCCCATTTGCCTTCAGGTACTTGAGGCCGCCAGCCTTAGTCAGGCCTTCGATGCGCCCGATAGCGGCCTCGATATACTGTTCCATCGTATCGAAGGCGAAATGTTTCTCCATGCCGCTGCCAATGCGCCTGGCAAGTTCGATTAACATGTCGTGGATCGGCTCTGACTCGCCGACGGGGCTGACCACAGGTTGGCGCAGGGAGACAAATGGTACGAGCAGGTAAGAAGGTGGTGACTCGATGTCCCAGCTCTCAAGATAGGTCGCCGCAGGAAGGACGATGTCGGCGAGCGCGGCTGTTTCCGTAATGTAACTATCTATAGCGACGAAGAAAGGGATTAGTTTCTCGTCCTTGAGGATCGATATAGTTGCCTCGGATTCTGGATAGTTGAAGACTGGGTTCGCCTGGCACGTGATGAGAGCCCTAACTTTCTGGTGGCCTTCCTTGATCATCGGGATTGCCTTTTGGGGCACCGAATAGGCTGCGAGCGGGAAGCCACCTGGCTGCGCGAGCTTGGACTTGGTTGTGGGTGCCGGTGGTTGCGGATCGGGTTCGCCTAGATCGTAGTTGCGGGGAAGGCACGAGCCTCCACGAACATCGATGTTGCCAGTTAGCGCGTTCAGAAGAGCTACAGCTCTTTCATTGTAAACTCCGTTAATGTGGCTGGACACACCACCCGCCGAGATCGCTACTGCCGGTTTGGTCATGGCGAACTCTAGGGCAACCTTGACGATATCGGAGGCCCGAATACCACTGGCCTCCTCAGCCTTTTCAGGAGTGTACTGAGACAGATGCTTCTCCAGAAGGTCGGTACGATAATTCAGCCAGTTCTCGACGAAATCCTTGTCGAACAGACGGCGCTGCATAATCACGTTGGCCATTGCCAGCGCGACGATGGCATCCGTTCCAGGCCTGATCGGAAACCATCGATCGCTCTTGCCTGCAGTATGCGAAAGCCGGCAATCGAATGTGATTAACTTGGCCCCGTTCATTCGACCGTCGATGATTCTCTGGATCAGCGGCACGAAATGTGTGTGTGTTTCGTAAGGATTCGCGCCAAAGTTGAGGATGTACTTGCTGTTTGCGGCATCGGCGATGTCGTAGCTGGCGCCCCAGCT
>JAMDCE010000581.1:0-1862 GCA_023489135.1 Chloroflexota bacterium | reverse complement strand
ATAACCCCGAAGGAGCGCAGGAACCGGCCGACGATGCTGTCGCGTCCATCGACTCCCGCAAAGAATACCACCTCGTCTGGCTTGCCATCGTCACGGATTTCCTTAAGCCTGTCCGCGATTTCGGCGTATGCCTCGTCCCACGTTATTCTTTTCCACTTGCCCTGACCTCGTTGGCCTACACGCTTCAGCGGATAGAGCGTCCTGTCGGGGTTATAAGTGTAGTTGATGCCGGCCTGGCCTTTGGCGCAGAGGCGACCTCGGTTGTTCAGATCTTTGGGATTGCCCTCGATCTTCACCAGCTTGCCTTCTTCGACGAAGCCAAGAATGCCACAGTGCGCCTCGCACTGATAACAGGTACTGGGAATCCCGACGCGCGCGAGGTTAGTGGTGCGGGAAACGCTGGCACCGCCTTCTGTGAGTTCATTGGCCTTGATATACTCAACCAGCCTGTTCTCAAGGACGAGCGTCGCCGCTCCAGCCATGCCGAGCTGTAAGAACCTTCGCCGGCTTATCTTCGACATATCGTGAACTCCTTAGGGTTTCTAACTAAGCGGCACACTTTGGCCTCCTATGACCATAACGTAACGCATCGCCATAATACCTCCCATGACAAGCATCGCTGCCAGGGCCACAGGAAGAATGCGCTTGCCTGTCGGTGGGAAGAACAGCAAGAACAGAGGCACCAGCGCGCCCAGCAATATCTCTCCGCCCAGGAAGATCGGGCTGAAGTTCATCGTTAGAATCAGCATTGCCGCCTCTCTCGCCTCGCTATCTGCTGTAAGCAGGACCGCAATGTCGGAGAAGATCAGGAATAAATCTCCCACGATGGAAAAGGCGAGTATCTTTGCCAGGTCAAATACGAGGTCAGTGTCGATCTTCTTCTCGAGGGAGAAGAACTTTCCGCGAATGATAACCACGAGGATCATCAAGGCCAGTCCCGAGACCATAGCGGATACCAGGAAGAGTATAGGCATCAAAGCTGTGTTCCACAGCGCCCTGGCCTTACTGAGAGCCAGGATGAAGCCCGTGTAGCCGTGTACCGAGGTCGCCAGCGGGATGCCGATTAGTCCGAAGACCTTGGTAAGCTTGTGGTTCCCGCTGAACATAAACCAGGCATATATCACGCAGTTCAACGGATACAAAGTGAGGAGGAACGTGCCATATGTGATGGGCGACGTGATGTTCAAATATGGGAACAGGTGCCAGAATCTGAACTGTTGGCCCAGGTCCGCGATCAGGTTCAGCGGCGCCAGCACTAACAGTAGCACGGCCAGGATAACGCCCACTTTCCCAAGTGGCTTGTACTTTTGTACGCCAAACCCGTAGGCCAGCGTCGACAGAATAAACGAGCCTGCGCTCAGTCCCGTCATATAAAAGTAAATTGCAATCGGGACACCCAGTGGGGGCTCGTGGATGACGTTATAGATTACGTTTATCTCTTGTTCCATTCCTACTCACCTCCCCCTTCCTTGCCAAAGCCATACGTTCGCATCACGGCCTCGTCGCCGGCGATGTAACGGACTTGTGGATCGGTGTCCTTTTCAGGTTTAAGCACCTGCACGGCATTGGTTGCGAGCAGGTGCGAGATTTCGCTTTCAGGATCGTTCGTGTCGCCGAAGACCATTGCCCGTGTCGGGCAAGTGTTAACGCACGCTGGCTCAAGGCCTGCGTCGATACGGTGGTAACACCAGTAGCATTTCTGAACGATCTTTTTCAAAGGATTCTCGTATCTCACGTCATAAGGACAGGAAGCGATACAGTACTTGCAGGCGATGCAGCGATGGGGGTCGACCATTACGATGCCGTCTTCACGTTTGTACGTAGCCTGCGTAGGGCAGTTGCGCACGCAAATCGGATTCTCA
>JAMDCE010000648.1 GCA_023489135.1 Chloroflexota bacterium | reverse complement strand
TGGCCCTGTTGGTACCTGTGGGAGTGGAGCGATTTGTGCGAAAATGAATATATGGGTTTGGCCTGTCGACACCTTGCCGGATAGCGGACACGGTTCGCGAAGTGGCATCTGGACTAGTGAAGTCCTTTCACGCTGAGGCGAAGAGTCGTTGAACGGGGGCACTATGTGCATACTCTGCAGGAACCGTCCCTATCAAGGAGCTAGCATGACACTTCTGATCGATAAACTAGAAGAATACGAAGGTCTGAAAAGGGATTTCCCCGACTCTATTGTTCTGGTACAAATTGGGGCCTTCTATAAGACCTTCGGCGAAGATGCTTCGACTGTGGCGGAGTGTCTCGGGATGCCGGTAACCCGTGCTTTCATCGGACGCGAAGTGAAATCGGTCTCGATTCCGTTTCAGTCCATCGACGAGTACGAGAAGAGATTAATGGCCCATGGCCACGAGATCGTGAAGGCGGATATGTGGGGCGTGACTCTTTCTAGGCCCGCGCTCTAAGGATAAGTTCTTTTCTTGAAGACTAAGCTGCGACGATCGGCAGACTTGTTGCCCACGCTGGCAAGAGCGTCGCGTGGGCTCCACTCTGGATTGCCCCGACCATGAATCTATCAGGTAGGGATCGCCCGAGGAAATAGGTCCTAGAAGCGTTTCTGTCGACCGACCGCAAGTCCCCGTCTAACTACGCTGTCTCTACACCTTGCGAGGCGGCTAAGTCCAGGGCCGCCGGTGCGGTCAAGAGCTTGGAGTGGCACATTTGGTTCAAGATTCGGCTCAGTTCGTCCTGTACCGTGGCACGGTTTATGATAGAATAATCATGCATATCCATCATTATTCCGAGCCAGCGCGAAAAGGTCCAGGAGGAGTTATCTTCAGCGTCTGCTTCAAACGCATCCTCGTGACTTAGCTAGTAGATACTAGGTCACGTGCCTCTTGCGCTCTCGTCACAGTAGGTTTTCTCAGGGCCAGGACCTGACGAACGTCGTAGCGCAGCCCGTTAAGGCAGGCAATGTAGGGAGGAGCCTTATGGTTGACGAATCGGGCCACCTCCACTCGGATGAAGATTCCTACTATCCTCGTCCTGAACCCGATGTCTCCTCGTTAAGCCTTGAAGAAGAATCCGCTCTCCTCTCCACTGTTTTCGCCCGCTCACCCGATGGAATGGCCTTCGTCGACAGGAACCTTGTCATTCGTGCCGCAAACGAGAGCTTTGCCACCCAGATGCGCGGCCCACTCCATCAGATGCTGGGGCGGCATTTGCGCGAAGCGATTCCTGGCTGGGCGGAGCAGGTCGAGCGCGTTTACCGAAAGGTGCGGAAGAGTGGCAAGCCATTTCACGCCGGGGCCCAGCCGTTTGAGTTCAAACAGCAGCCAGAGCGTGGTGTGACCTACTGGGATTCCAGCGTTTCGCCGGTCTACGGAGCCAATGGCAGCTTTCTGGGGTACTTGCTCTTAGCGTGTGACGTCACAGAGCGGATACGAGGCGAGAAGGAGCGCGACCGGCTGCTGGAGCAGCTGAGAGAAGGTGGAGAGCGTTTCAGGATGCTGGTTGAAAACGCTCGCGATATTATCTTCCGCTACCAGATCAGGCCAGAGCGTCGAATGATCTATGTAAGCCCGGCAACTGCGGTGTCGGAAGGCTATACGCAGGAGGAATACTACGCCGACCCTGATTTGCCTTTCAAGCTAGTTCATCCCGATGATCGGCACTTGCTCGAGGAGGCATTCGTCTCTCCGCCCTCAAAACCACTGGTCCTGCGCTGGATCGCCAAAGGCGGCACGTTGACCTGGCGCGAGACGAGCATCAACCCGGTCTATGACGAAAAGGGTGAACTGGTGGCGATCGAAGGGATCGATCGAGATGTTACCGAGCGAAGGCGAGCCGAGGAGGCACGCGAGCACCTGCTGGATAATCTTGAGAGACAAAAGGCCGAGATGAACGCTTTGCTGGAAAGCGTTACCGAAGGGGTCGCAATTCTCGACGGCGAAGGCAATGTTGTCGTGTTGAATCGCGCTGGACGAGAGCTTCTGGGTATTCCTCCTTCCGAAGAGGGTGGCTGGACCCACGATCAGTACCGGCGTCTTGACGTCCGCTTTCCGGACGATCACCCTGTCCCTTTCGAGGACTGGCCTACCAGCCGCGCTTTGCGTGGCGAACGGTTTACCAACTACGAAATCCTAGTTACCCGACTTGATGGTTGTCGCAAGTGGTTGAGCTTCAGCGGGAGCGCGGTGCGAGATGACCAGGGCGGCGTAGTTCTGGCCATTAACGTTTTCAGGGACATCGGCTCTACTAGAGATCTCGAGCGCCAAAGGGAGGAATTCATTTCCGTCGTCGCCCATGATCTTCGCGGAGTGCTGACGGTTATCCGAGGCTACTCTGATATGATGGCTCGTCCTACGGTCAAGCAGGGAATGACGCCCCGGGCCCAGCGCGCCGCCGATGCCATCGCCATAGGTAGCCGCAGGCTCACCAGGATGATTGAAGATCTGACCGATATCTCACGCATCGAGGCGAGGAGACTCGTTCTGCAAAGGGAGAGAATCAACCTGGTGGAGGCGGTTAAGGAGGTCGCTCGGGAAACAGCCGAGTTGACGGCGGGTCATCCAGTGCGGCTGAAGGTGGAGGGGGAAATATCGGGGGGCTTCGCCGACCCGGACCGGCTGGCTCAGATCCTGACCAATCTGCTTTCCAATGCCGGTAAGTACTCCTATCCCAACACGGAGATTGTAGTCGAGCTAAAGGCAATTCCTGGCGAAGTTGTGACGTCGGTCACCAACCAGGGCCCGGGAATCTCTCCCAAGGAACTACCCGAAATATTCAAGAGGTTCCGCAGGGCCAGGAAAGTGGTCGAGGAGAAGGTCGAGGGCCTTGGTTTAGGCCTCTATATTACCAAGGGACTCGTAGAGGCCCATCAAGGCCGCATCTGGGTGGAGAGCGAGGTAGGCCAGGAGACCACCTTTCGCTTCACCTTGCCCGCAGCCGCGAGGGATTAGCGGATTCGCGTCACCTGGCCGGTCGTTAGGTGTTCCTCAGTCCCGACCAGGCCTCTTCTCGCCGCCTTCCTTTCGGAGGACGCGGATCAGGCCTAATCGGGTGGCTTAACCACTTTCTACGCGGTGATGACCCATTTGATCCACAAAGTCGGCCCAGTTGGTTCACAAGACTGAACCATCTGGCACCTCTGGCATCGCGGCAATTTGGGCGCGAATGGTCTGGTCGATCTCGTTTTTGAGGCTCGCTTAACGACCCTGGGAAACTCGAGCGATGATCGCGACAACTCTCGCCGAGAGTTATGAGGAATTTAACCGAACTTACACCTTGGTCCACTTCCATCGCGACCATTCGTGTGATAGAGTAATTATGTCTGGCTAACAGTTTGGATTCTGGAGGGGAATC
>JAMDCE010000338.1 GCA_023489135.1 Chloroflexota bacterium | reverse complement strand
ATCTGGAGGAGTGCGATATTCCCTTCATCGGCCAGTTGCCTGACCTGCTCCAGGCTCGGAGAGTACAATTCAGTGGTCATTCGTTGTCGATCTCGCTTACGGGTTAGGGGTTAAGGGTTAGGAGATTGGGAACTATCAGCCATCAGCGGTCAGCAATCAGTGCGATCCAGACGCTGCGGCTGAAAGGTGATCGCTGACTGCTTCCGTAACCCCTAACCCTTAACCCCTCGTCCCTGATTCTAACCAACCTTCGGCAATCTCTCCAGCGCAGAGGCGATTGCCTCCTCCGGGTGCTCGTAGTCTTGCAGGTCACCTCTGAAGTAGGCATCGTAGGCGCTGAGGTCGAAGAAGCCGTGCCCGCTCAGGTTGAAGGCGATAGTCTGAGCTTTGCCCTCTTCTTTGCAGCGAAGCGCTTCGTCGACCACGACCCTGATCGCGTGCGCCGCTTCTGGCGCCGGGACGATACCTTCTGATCGCGCAAACAGCTTGGCGGCGTCGAAGACCGGATTCTGGTAGACGGCCTTGGCTTCGATAACACCCAGCTTGTATAGATGGCTGACCAGGGGGGCCATACCGTGGTAGCGCAATCCGCCGGCGTGAATCCCGGACGGAACGAAATCGTGTCCCAGGGTGTACATCATAACCAGAGGCGTCAGTTGCGCCGTGTCGCCGAAATCGTACGCGCATACTCCCTTGGTCAAACTCGGGCAAGCGGACGGTTCCACGGCGATCACCCGCAGGTTTTTCCCCGCGAGCTTGTCTTTCACAAACGGGAAGCTGAAACCAGCGAAATTGCTGCCTCCGCCAACGCACCCCACCAGCACGTCGGGATAAGCGTCGTCCATCTCCATCTGCACCTTGGCCTCTTGACCAATGACCGTCTGATGGAGCAGCACGTGGTTCAACACGCTGCCCAGAGAGTATTTGGTATCTTCTCGAAGGGCCGCATCTTCGACGGCTTCGCTGATGGCGATGCCCAGGCTGCCCAACGAGTCCGGATCCTTGGCCAGGATTCCTCGGCCGGCGTTGGTCGAATCGCTCGGGCTGGCCACAACCGTGGCCCCGAAGACCTCCATAATGGAGCGGCGGTATGGCTTCTGATGATAGCTGATCTTGACCATGTAGACGTGGCACTCCAGACCAAAGAAGCTACAGGCCATAGCCAGGGCGCTACCCCATTGCCCCGCTCCCGTCTCGGTGGAAATCCGTTTGACCCCCTCTTGTTTGTTGTAATAGGCCTGGGCTAAAGAAGTATTGAGTTTGTGACTCCCCGCCGGGCTTACACCTTCGTACTTGTAGTAAATCTTGGCCGGCGTGTCGAGCGCCTTTTCCAGCCGATGGGCCCGGTACAGCGGGGACGGCCGCCAGAGCTTGTACATGTCCTGGAGTTCTTCGGGTATCTCGATGTAACGCTCCTGGCTTACTTCCTGTAGAATCAGCGCCATCGGAAAAAGAGGGGCGAGATCGCCCGGGCCAATTGGCTGGCCTGTGCCCGGGTGCAGTACGGGAGGCACTGGTTCAGGCAGATCGGCCTGAATGTTGTACCAGGACGTCGGCATTTGCTTCTCGTCGAGTAGTATCTTAGTCCGCTTCATTCTTGTTCTCCTCGTAAAATGGTGGGACTCCAAGGAATAAGAGCTGGAGCAAAGCTACAGATAGCACCTCCTCCCCCATTGCGGTTTGTCTGAACTTCACGGTCACCAACTGGCACCAAGAAAACAAAAACCCTCGTCCTTGAAGGGACGAGGGATCGTTCTCACTCGTGGTACCACCCTTTTTAGGTCCAGCACTCGGTGTCGATATCGATGGCGACTGGCCGGACCTCTCTCATTTCAGGTACAGGACCCGCCGGATCCGATACCCAGCTCCCTGATAACGGTGGAGTCTCCGGCAACGCCTACTCATCGACCACGGCCCGCTTTCGAGCCGGTGATTTTCGGGCTGCAACTCCCAGGCCCATTCAGCACCCGCGCCGGTATCGGCTCACACCTCACCCGACTCTCTGACCCTCGCTTCGGCGCCTACTCTTCCTGTTCAGTGTCTTTGCTTTATTCTTGGCCGGCAGTATAGCACCTGCGTGCTTCCCTGTCAAGAAGCGGCCGCAGTTTGTTTCTGGTGAGCGTCTCTCGCGACCCGCGCCCTGGGCCTCGGTGTTGCGAGGTAGTAAGTCATGCTCTGCAAAGCGACGATGGGGTCGATGTGTCGAACCCAGATGTGGGATGGCACCTGCACCACGGTGGGAGAGTAATTAAGGATCGCCTTGGCCCCAGCCTCCACCAATTGGTTGACCACATCCTGGGCGCTCGAAGCCGGAACGGCGATAATAGTGACCTCGATTCCCTCTTCGTGAAGAACCTCGCGCAGTCCCTCCATCCCGCGCACTCGGAGAGAGTTGACCTCTTGCCCAATTTTCTCCGGATCTCGGTCAAATAGCGCGGCAATTTTGAAGCCGCGATCCCGAAAACCGTTGTGATGTATTATAGCCTGTCCCAGGTTCCCCAGGCCAACCAGGGCTACTTTCCACTCCCTGTTCAGGCTGAGGATTTCCTTGATCTGGTCCAGCAGGTACTGCACGTCGTAACCCTTGCCCTGCTTGCCAAACTCCCCGAAATAGGACAGGTCGCGGCGGATCTGAGCAGCGGTTACCCCAATGCGAACCCCAAGCTCACTGGAGGATACCGTGGTGATTCCCTCTCTGCCAAGCTGGGCTAAGCTGCGAGCGTAAATAGGTAGACGTCTTATCACAATATCGGGAATAGCTCCAGCAGAATCCATCCTGTCCCCCTTTCCTATTTCAGTCGTGGCCACATTCTACCATTTAGTTACTTTAATAACAATCTTCATTTGATCCCCCAATGTACGGCCACGGCGCCGAACCCCAATTTGCGGTAATGCACCTTTCGCAGACCGGCATTTTCCATAATTTCGGCCAGCCGGGGTGGGGAAGGGAAGCGGGTCGAAGAGTCTGGCAGATAAACATAAGCCTCCGCGTCCCCACTGATAAGGCGACCCAGCAACGGGACCACGTGAAAGAAATAGCAGTGGTGCATCCGTCGAACAAAGGCCGAGTCCGGTCTCGCCACTTCCAGACAGGCGACTCTCCCGCCTGACTTGACCACCCGGCGCATTTCCGAGAAGGCCCCTGGAATGTCAGTCACGTTGCGCATGGCAAAGCCCGTGGTGGCGCAGTCGAAGCTATTGTCCTCAAAAGGAAGCGCCATGGCGTCGCCAACCATCAGCTTGACGCGGTCGCCCAATCCCGCCCTGGCTATCTTGGCCCGGGCCGGCACCATCATCTCACCACAGAAGTCTAGACCTATCACCCGACTGGTGTGCCGGGCCAGTTCCAGCGCCAGCTCTCCCGTTCCAGTGGCGACATCCAGGGCCTGACCCCCTCGCA
>JAMDCE010000232.1 GCA_023489135.1 Chloroflexota bacterium | reverse complement strand
GGAAACAGCCAGGTATTCTGACGGCTAAAGGGGCGAAACGGCACTGCAGCACCTCCCAAACTGATATCGCCCCTATATTATACAATCAGACATCCGCTTGCAAGACTGTTAATTCTGAGACAGGCTCGGCTGGTCGCCCTCGCCCAAGTATATGTTGGACATCACCCTCCTACCTGCGCTATAGTACCCCTTGTGGTATTTCGCGCGTTCCTAACATCGACAAAGGGGAGGTCGTCGGCCAAATGAATTCGCCGAAAACACGGATAACAAATCTAGCTGGCCTGGTTTTCTCAACCGTTGCGTGCCTGGCTTGATTCGCGCCGCTTATTGTCTTGCCTCTCGGTCTGAGCGGGCTGGCTTTTAGCACCACGGTTTTTTTCTCGAAGTACCAGATATGGTTTCTGGCCCTGGGCATTATCTTCCTGGGCGTGGCCCATTTTAGCGCGCGGAAAGGGCGCAGTCTCGTGCGTCCCTTCCAGGCGCGAATCCTCTGGGTTGCGACGGCTCTCACGGTCGTCTCGGTGGCCTATTACTTGTATTCCAACTACTACTTCTTGATCAGATGACGGGGGAGGCTGTATGACTGCGTTTCGCTGGGGGATGGTCGTTGTGCTGGTGGCGGGGCTGGCCGCCGGCTGCTCTGTCTCCAATAAATCGAGCCAGGCAGGCTACGCGACCATCACTTACGATGAGCTTCAGTCCCGGATGGATGCGGGCAGAAAAATGGTCATCGTCGATCTGAGGGAGCCGGAGCTGTACCGCGCCGGGCACGTCCCGGGTGCCCGGAACATCCCCTTTGAGCGATTCCAGGATAGGATGAACGAGCTGAAGCCCGACGACGACATCGTGCTGGTCTGCCATACCGGCGGAATGGGCGACTTATCGGGCGCTTTGTTGGCCGAGCGTGGTTACAGCAAGGTAGCCAACCTGGGCGGAGGCATGACCAGGTGGCAGGGAAAGCTGGAAAAATAGCTTGAGCTCTATGGTCAGGCGTTGCTCAAAGCCGGGGCGTAGAACTTGTTGGTGTATTCCTTTACCATCCTGCGGGCGCTAAATCGCGGTCCGTTGCTCTTGATCGATTCCTTCATGATCTTGACCCATTCGCAGGGAACCCCGTCGGCTCTGCGATAGTAGAGAGGGATGATGGCATTCTCCAGCAGTTGGTACAGGGCCTCAGCATCCGCCTGGTTTCGTTCTCCGGTGATCTGGCCGTCCCCGAAAGCCCAGCCATTCTGGCTGTTGTACCCCTCGACCCACCAGCCATCCAGGACGCTGAGGCTCGGAACTCCGTTGAGGGCCGCTTTCATGCCACTCGTGCCGCTGGCCTCCAAAGGAGGGAGCGGGTTGTTGAGCCAGATGTCGACGCCGTGGACCATGTACTGGCTTACTTGCTCATTATAGTCTGCGACAAAGCCTATCCGACCTCCAAAATCGGGGTCGTGGGCGGCGTTGTACACGTGCTGAAGGATTTTCTTCGCGGGGTCGTCGGCCGGATGCGCCTTGCCGGCGAAGATGAGCTGCAATGGCCTCCATCGGTTGTTGACCAGCTTCTTCAACCGCTCCGTGTCTTGGAAGATCAAGTCTGCCCTCTTGTACGTCGCAAAGCGGCGGGCAAATCCGATGGTGAGCGCCGACGGATCAAGCAGTGCACCGCCCGATACCACGTTGGTAGGGCTCGCGCCCTCGTAGGCCCATCGTTTGCGAGCCTCTTCTCTGACGTAGTTGATTAGCTTGAGCTTCAGCGCCCAATGGATCTCCCAGAGCCTATCATCAGGAATATCGTCGATCAGCTCCCAGATCACCGGGTTGTCGTGATCCTCCAGCCAGTCGGGGCCCAGAAACTCGTTGAAAAGCAACTCCATCTTGGGGGCTATCCAACTGGGAACGTGGATCCCGTTGGTGATGTGATCTATGGGAACGTCCTCGGTCTTAGTTCCCGACCAGAGGCCCTGCCACATCTGTCTGGTTACCTCGCCGTGCCGCTGGCTCACGCCGTTGCGATACCCACACAGCTTCAGCGCGAAAGCGGTCATGTTGAAGCCTGCTTCGGGCTCTTGAGGGTGCGTTCCAAGGTCGAGGAAGCTCTTGCTATCTAACCCGAGGGATTCCCGGTAGGACTTGAAGTACTTTTCAATCAAGTCGGATGGGAAGACATCGTGGCCCGCCGGAACCGGAGTATGGGTAGTGAAAACGGAAGTGGCCTGCACCTGGCGCAGCGCCTCGTCGAACGGCAATCCCTGTTGCAGCCTGTCCCTGATGCGCTCCAACAGGGCAAAGGCGGGATGCCCTTCGTTGAGATGAAGCACCGAGTGCTCGATGCCAAGTTTCTCCAGGACCTCCGTCCCGCCGATGCCCAGAACGATCTCTTGCCTTAGCCGCTGTTCCATATCGCCGACGTAGAGGTGGGCCGTGATTCGCCGATTGGATGGACTGTTGGCGTCTATATCCGTATCCAAGAGGTAGATGCTGATGCGACCGCTCGTTACCTTCCAGACCGCCACATATACCGGCGGTTCGATAAGAGGAACCTTGACGACCATCTGGTTTCGGTTTTCGTCCAGTACCCGCGTAATCGAGGCGGCGTCGCGGTCCAGGTCTTCGTCCAGATTCTCCTGCCAGCCGTCTTCGCGGATCTTCTGCCGCAAATACCCTTCCGGGTACATGAAGCCTACCGCAACCAACGGCACTCCCAGGTCGCTGCATTCCTTAACGTGATCCCCGGCCAGGAAGCCCAGCCCGCCGGCGAAGAAAGGCAAGGAGTGGTGCAATCCGTACTCCGCCGAGAAGTAGGCGATGTTTGCCGAGTCCGGGTACTGGATGTTCGACCAGAACCATCCCCCCCTGGCATCGACGTCGCGTCTGAAATGGGCCAGCACTACGTCCAGGTGCCGCAAATACTCAGGATCTCCGGCAGCTTCTTCGAGAACTTCTTGCCGCATCTCGCGCAGCATAAGGACGGGGTTGTGGCCACTTTCTTTCCAGGCTCGGCGGTCTAGCTTCTTGAAGACCATCCTGGCCCCCGGATGCCAGCTCCACCAGAGATTGTTGGCTATCTCCCCCAGTGGCTCGAGCCTCGGTGGCAGGTTAGGGAACACGATCTTCTGAGCCTCTTGCACCGTCAGCTCCTTTAGTCGTGATTATACTAACAGTATATTGCGCTAAACGCGCACGCGCAAGCCCGTTACCACTAGTTTAGTTTGCAGTGTTGAGTGGCCGACCTCTGGTGCGCGCCCGCGGGGACATCCGCCGCTGGGTGAAGGCGTGTTGAAGGTGGGGTGACCAAGTCAAACCTAAGCAGCACACCGCGTGGCGTGCCATAAAGGGGAAA
>JAMDCE010000153.1 GCA_023489135.1 Chloroflexota bacterium | reverse complement strand
TCTACGAGAGCCGAGCGCGGAAACGCCGAGAGCAAGAGATTCTGGAATCGGCAATACTGGGCCTGGAACGGGAAATATCGGCCCGAACGCTCCAACTCGAGGAAATCCGGGAAGAGGTCGGCAAGGTCTAACGCCTACCCAGAAGCACCTGCAGTATTCCGCGGTCCATTGCGATTGATTCAGACGTGGTGAAGTGGCGAGATTAAGCAATTGCTCGACAACCCCGGAGACCGCCCACAGTATGGCTTAGGCTAGCCACCTGTGTATTACCGCCCGCTCTGCTGGCGATGGCATGGTTTTTGCTATTCCCTCATTTACTGCAACCTGGGCCGAGGCGGATCGCCTAATCTGCCTTTATCCGTGTCGCCCAGGGAGGCAGCAGCCCTTCATTAGCCGAGGGCTATGGTCCACCAGTTATCAGAAAGCGCGAGGAGGAAAGCAGCGTGCCTGGTTTGAAGGGAATCCTCTCCCGGCGCTCTTTTGTGGGGGTGGCCGGTCTTCTGACCTTAGCCGCAGGGGTCTCTGCGTTCCACGGTTTTCGACAGAACTGGGCTGATTCCCCCTACGAGATCGTCTCACGCTGGCCTCTTCTGATCGGAGGAGAAGGCCTTTTTCTGGCGACGAAGGCTAATCCATCTGGTGCCGAACTGGAGGAAGTAGGTAACTGGCTGCGGCAAGCCCTTGGTAACAAACGCAACGTGGTGGTCCAGATTTTCGATGATCCCGGTGCCGCTCGGGTCGTCCGAACTGGCTCTCGGATAGTGGGCGAGGTAGACTTCTCCGCCGCAATGGCCCACCAACGGGCCAGCTACGTTAAGAGAGCCGCCAACGGCAGACTTCTCCGCCGCAATGGCCCACCAACGGGCCAGCTACGTTAAGAGAGCCGCCAACGGCAGACATCTTCTGACCGTCCTTTCTGACCCCGTAAGAGTGATAGAATACTGAGTGACCACTTTCCCCGCTTGGTGATGCTTCGGGTCGGCTTTGGCCATCATACGGCCTTAAATGTGACCAGCCGGAGGTTACCCCCATTCTTGTAGAATCCGCGACATCTGCGGAGAAACTCCGGGAGCGCCTTGCAGCTGCCAAACCTCAACAACCCTCATCGCTGCTCGGGGCGTCGCTATTTGTCCGGCTCTACCCAGTCGGTGCTACAAGAGCACGAGCCCTTCGTTCAGGGTTGGGAAGGCAAGCTCGGACAGCAGCTCTTCTTTCATCCGTGACGTATCAGATACGTAGGAAGCCATCCCTATCTTGATGAAGTCTCTTGTCAGGGGAGAGGCCGTCCTGAAAATCCGGGCGAAGGTTTCACAGGACCAGCCGGCAAAGTAGAAAGACCAGCGAGGCAACCTCCACGGTTTCCGAAAACCCCAGTACGCGGCAGCTGCGTCCAGGAATGTCTGAAGGGTAAGTGGCTGACCATCTCCCAGATTGTAAACGCCGGAAATCTTCTCACCCTCGACGGCGGAAACGACACAGCTAAGAAAATCGGGCAGCGACAGCAAGTGAATCCAGGTTGGTTGTGGCCACACCGCCAGCAGATTGTGCCTGAGCAACCAACGGGCCGCGTTAATCATCAGGACACCGCGGCCGTAAATCATGCCCGGTCGAAGAGCCACCGGTACCATAGTCGTTCCCTCGCTAGCCTTGAAGAGATACTTCTCGGCGGCCAGTCGCGTTCGGGCGTGGACAGAACTGGGATTGCCGTCTAACCTTCCCATCGCCGGCCTGCCGGGCCTTGATTCCCCCTCGACATGCGGAAAGCTGATCAAGATGAATTTTCGAACGCCCGCGGCCAGCGCTACGTCTACCAGGTTCTCGACGTACTTCACGTTAGTCCGCAGCAAGAACTTTTCTGGGTCTGGGGCGAACAGAACGCCGGCGAAATGTACAATACAGTCTATGTTTAGGCAGGCGCTGGCGAGCGTAGCCGGGTTTCCGAGATCGGCGCGGCAGACGGAGGCCCGGGGTGAGGTGGCGATATCAAGAGGTAGTGGTTTCCGGTGTATGAGAAGCCTAAGCTCGTCTGGCCCGCACAGCATGCGCCGGGCCAGATTTGAACCGAGATTGCCAGCGGCGCCCGTGATGAGAACTCTCATTTTACCCCCTGAGCCCGCCGTGCTTATGAGAACGAGCGAGCCATCCTCATTGTCCGAGAGACCGGCAACAACCACCAAAAGGACAACTGAGCAAAGGCACTATATTCCGCTGGAACTGTGGTGTCAAGAACTTGAGTCTCAATCCGTCCCTGCTCTGGTGCCAGGCCAAAACCGATCGCAGCGGCGAGACGAGGCTTCAATCCTGGTCGTACAGCGACGGCTCGCTAACCTGGTATGCTTCTTGCTATTAGGTGAATCTCTAACAAGCGCTCCTGGTGTCTGGGCGCTGACCTAATGACCTCCTTTGTAAGTCAGGAGCGATTGACGGTGTATGTGACGCCGGCCACGCCCAAACCAGCCCAAAGTGGGACGGTTTCTCGCCTACAATGAAGAGGGAGTCGCCCAATGCTGAAGCAGAGTCAGGTTACCGCTTCCAACACGCTGTCGGTTGGTAGCACCCTCGTCGTCTATGCCAGCCTGTTCAAACTGCGAATTGTCTGGCTGCTTCTATTTGTTTCGTTTGTCGCCGCTTTTGTGGCCGCGGGTGGACTTCCTCAGACCCGAGTTCTAATAGTCCTTCTGGTGACAGGTGCCATGGCCGCCTCAGGTGCCGGTGCTCTTAACCATTACCTGGAGCGAGACCTTGATCCTTTAATGGCCCGAACGCGTTCTCGCCCCTTGGTCACGGGTGAGATTGCCAGACCGGAGATCGTCTTGTGGGTGGGATTGGGCCTTATCGTAGCCTCCCTGATAATCGCCGCGCCCATCGACGTCTCTCTGGCACTTTTCCTTTTCCTGGGAGCCTTCGTCTACGTAGTTGTGTATACAATGTGGCTAAAGAGGCGGGGGCCATCCAACATCGTCATCGGCGGCCTCGCCGGGAGTTGCGCCGTGTTGGCCGGTTGGTCGGCCGTGGCCCCCTGGCTGAGGGTTGAACCCCTTCTTCTGGCGCTGCTGCTTTTTTTCTGGACCCCGGCCCATTTCTGGAGTCTGGCCCTAGTGCGGGTTGACGATTACCGGCGCGCAGGAGTTCCTATGCTCCCGGCCGTCGTCGGCTCGAAAAGAACGGGAATATGCATTCTCGGATACGCCCTCATGGTGACGGCAGTCTCGGTTGCCCTTGCCTTTGCTGGCTCTTTCGGGTGGTTATACCAGACCATCGCCATCGGCTCCGGCCTGGCTTTCGCAGGGGCAGCGACCGTTCTGGCCTGGTCTCCTAGAGAACACCTCGCTCGCCTCAATTTCTGGATTTCCCTCATCTATCTGGTTACCATCTTTGCCGGCATCACCACGGACATCCAGAAATGG
>JAMDCE010000388.1:1997-3408 GCA_023489135.1 Chloroflexota bacterium | reverse complement strand
GGACCGCCACGCCGCCCCCGACCTGCGGGCCACGGCGCCACCCGGCTCGCCCTTCCTCCCCGCCACCACAGCCCTGCTCCGGCGTGCCGGCCACGAGCTGTCCCGGGACGCCCGTTTCGCCGGCCGGTTGGCCGCCGCCCTGGACGTGGCCGGATCCGCTAAATCAAGTTAAGAGTCCTTGGCGGGAGTCGGGCCAAAGTCGAAGGGTCATAATCAATCAGGATTCGTATTGCGAAGCGTTCCCTGTGATGCTATAATACAGTCCGCGCTATGTGTCGGCCGCGGACTACTGGCATTTGAATTCCAGGCCGTTTGTTTTGTCTCAGCCTGGTCCCTGAACTAGACAGCGTTTCTTCTTCCGGTTATTTCTGCCTCTTCTCGGTTCAAGATGTCAACAGGATAGCGACTTGCTAGTTCTTGAATCGACTCGCAGCCAGTTTAGCCAGGAGCTCTTCTCGCTTGGGAATCCGCATACGTTCGAGCGAAGCATTTCCATCCTCGGCGGAATGAAGAGTTCTAGAGTGGCGTTGGGAAGATAGTTGAGAACAGTAGACTAGGAGACCAGCTTAATGTCTAAGGTGCTGGCGATTGCCAACCAGAAAGGCGGTGTCGGAAAGACAACGACAACCCTCAACCTCGGAGCGGCGCTGGCCGAACTGGGGTACAAGGTTCTGTTGGTGGATTTCGATCCACAGGCTAGCCTCACCCTCTCCGTGGGCATCGATCCGGACTGCCTGGAGAAAACGGTATACACGGTGCTTCTTTCGGTGATCGAAGATGGGGGTAGCATTGGCTTGAAAGATGTAGCTCACAATATCGAGATCGGCATGGATCTCGCGCCCAGCAACATAGAGTTGTCTCAGGCCGAACTCGATCTTTTCAAAGCCACTTTGGGCGAGCTAATCTTGAGAGAAATGCTGGAACCGTTGAGGCGAGAATATGACTATATTCTAATCGATTGCCAGCCGTCTCTTGGCCTGCTGACGGTTAACGCGTTGGCTGCGGCTGATGAGGTGCTTATTCCTCTTCAAGCTGATTATCTGGCAATGAAGGGAGTGGATCTGCTCCTCCGGACAATTGCAACAGTGCAAAGGAAATTGAACCGAGGGCTGCGAATCGCGGGGGTGCTGCTGACGATGGCCGACACGAGAACGGTCCATACCCGCGATGTTATCGTGGCCGCCAGACAGGCCTTGGATGGCCGGGTGCCTGTCTTCGAAACGGTCATCAAAATGAGTGTGAGGTTGAAGGAGGCGCCCATCGCTGGGAAGAGCGTTCTTCACTATGCCAGTGATACCGGCGCTGCTATCGCCTACCGACAAGTTGCAACCGAGGTGAACGGCCGTGGCTAAGCGAGCGAGATTGACTGCCGGGTATGGTAAGGCAACTTTCACCGCGCTGTGTCGTCTGA
>JAMDCE010000388.1:0-1987 GCA_023489135.1 Chloroflexota bacterium | reverse complement strand
CGGTAGAGGAGATACCGATCGAGCGAATAAGGCACAATCCAAGACAGCCGCGAAAGGGAATCTCCGACGCTTTTTCGGAGCGTAGTCTTCAGGAACTGGCTAAGAGCATCAACCTCCACGGTGTCCTCCAGCCAATTCTGGTGAAACCATCTGGGCGCTTCTACCAGATCGTGGCCGGCGAGCGCCGGTACAAAGCTTGCCAGTTGTTGGAGTTGGCGACGATACCCGCCCGGGTGGTCGAGCCGAGCACGGATGAGGAAGAAATGGAGATCGCTCTGGTGGAGAATCTCCAGCGGCGAGATCTTGATCCCCTTGAAGAAGCCGAAATATACCGGCGGATGGTGCAAGAACAAGGCTACACTTACCGTTCTTTGGCGGACAAGGTGGGCAAGAGCTTGGGCTACATCGACACCAGGCTCAAACTGCTGTCCCATATGGATGTCACCGACGCCGTTCAGCATCTGAACCTGGGAGTCGGCGATGCCAGAGAGCTGGCTAAGATCAAGGACGCGGATGTCCGGCAGAAACTGATTAGCAGACTGGCTGATGGTACGCTTTCGCGTCCGGCCTTTCGAGAGGCAGTCAGGAAGGCCCTGGGCAAGCCCGCTAGGTCCCTTGTCGAAGAACGAGAGAGCGCGCGCACTCCAGAGAATTTGCACGACCGGCTTATGCGCGCTCTAGATGAGATCCTGCGGTACCTTGAGGAAATTAGGGATCCGGACGCGTTCAAGAATCAATATCCTGAAACGGTGGCCCGGCTAGAGGGACTGGTAGCTCGCACGAGGGGAATCGTGACGGTCGTTCCAGAACAGACGACCACGGTGCAACCGGAACTCGTTTCACCACCGGAGCCGGAATCCGAGGCGCATCATGCGCCTAAGGCTAAGGTAACCGAAGAGGCGGCCAAGAAGCAAGCGGTCAACTTTGTCAGAGACTTTCGGGACTCCACGGGAATCACCATTCGCGACAAAATCGCAATGTATTGGACGGCCCTGGAGCGCCGCGGACACAACTTCCAGTTGGGAACCTGGTGGGCCGAGAATCCGCAGGAAAGCGAGTGGAAAGTTTACCTGGGCTTCAAGATAGACGGTCAGGAGTACGACGCCGAGTGGTTCTACGATCAGATAGAGGGCACCGTGGTGCCGAGCAACGATCCGGCCAGCGTGCTGGCCGGTTGGTAGGGTCGTCAAAGTCGCCCCTCAAGCAGCGGCTCGCGGCGGCGTTTGGACCGAAAGAGAGGGGTTGCTCGAGGACTGGCAATTAGCTTAGCGATATAGGCTCTTTGGAGATGTCTGAGAGGCAGAGAAGGTCCTAACGGCGCTATCTGCCTCTCGCGTTGCCATTGCCTAACACCAATGGTGTGTAGAGACGTCTCGTAATCTTGGTAGCAGCACGGAAGGGCGAGGAATTAACGTTTGTGGGGGCAGGTCTGACGTATCTTAGGGTGTAGGCCTAGCAGAGGGGGACACAAATATAGGGGCTGGCAAGTCTAAACCTCCCGCAGGTTACTACTGAAGGTAGAACTCTCGGCGTGGAGGTAACCTGCGGGAGGGTACCGTGAGACCTGCCCCTACCATCATCCCCGCCAATTAGGACCTATCCTTGGGCAATTGGTATTTCAAGGGAATAGTCGACGGCCCCACGAAGCGGCTTTGTCTGACTCTGTTTCACATGGTATACTCCATTAGTTTAGGCGAGGTCCAGGTACGAGAAGAAGGGCCCGCATTTGGAGTGAAGCGAGGGTGGCGAGTTGTTCAATTTCCTGAAGTTCAAGAAGGAGTCCGACGAGAAGATCGAGGAGGGGCTGACTCAGACTCGGCAGGGTTTCTTCAAGCGCATCGCCGGCATTTTTGAGCTGAACGAAGTATCCGACGAATTATGGGATGAACTGGAGGAGTTACTAATCCAGGCCGACGTTGGAATTGAGACCACTACAGCCCTGTTGGAGCGTCTGCGGGACCGGGCCGATGACGAGGGGGACACAAAT
>JAMDCE010000555.1 GCA_023489135.1 Chloroflexota bacterium | reverse complement strand
TAGGCGCAGGCCATCAACGCCGCCGATTCCTCGTGTCGGACCTGCACGAAACGTATATCTTCCTGGCGCTTGCGCAGCGCCTCGATGATGCCGTTGATGCAGTCTCCGGGGAGGCCGAAGACGTGGGTAACCCCCCAGTTGGCCAGGGATTCGATTAGTACATCTGCTGCGGTTGGCATCCCGGCTATCCCCCTGGATTGGCGGCGGAGCCACGTAGACAAAGGGTCGCAACGATAGTAGAGTGCAAGAAACGTGCCGGACGAGCAGCCTTGGGGAGAAAAGCTTCAAATCCAGCTGGCATACATCTTGCTCTTTGTTCGGCTGGCAGGACGAGAACGTCTGGATAAGGGAAGAGAAATCTCGCCGGTGAATTCTCATTTGAAACGATCGCCGCAATTGGCGTGGCCGCGGGAGAACCTCTCCTTCGTTATCGCGGTCCTGGTCCTGCTCGCCCTGGCGACAACCCTCTCAGTCTTCGCCAGCCGGCTAAGATACTTCCCCGGCGACATGGGCATCATAAGCTTCGTCCAATCGATTCAACTTCCGTTCTTCGATACCCTGATGTACTTTGTAACGTACCTGGGCTTTCTCGTCCCGGTCCTCGTTCTGGCTGCCCTGATTGCGGGGGGCTTCTGGTGGTACGGTCACCGTCTCGCGGCCATCTTCATAGTGCTCTCCCTTTCGGACGAAATCGTGAGCACCTTGGTCAAATTGCTCGTCCAGCGTCCCCGGCCGACGGCCAACGTATTTGAAGGCTGGCTGGGCCGTCCCTCCAGTAGTTTCCCCAGCGGGCACGCGGTCCATTTCATAGTCTTCTACGGATTATTGATCTATCTCGCTCACACGACAATCGAGCAGCGGTGGCTTCGGTGGGCCATATACGTAGTAGGGGGCGCGCTGATAATCCTGGTGGGCTTCTCACGAGTCTACCTGGGGGCCCACTGGCCCAGCGATGTGCTGGGCGGATACGTGATCGGCGCTCTCTGGCTCCTGATACTCATCCGCGCCTACGAAGCTGTGCGTCGGCGCATCAGCGCATGACTCGTCCCCCGTCCACCACCAGGGTCTGTCCCGTGATGAAATCAGAATCGTCGCTGGCGAAGAAGAGCACGGCTCTGGCGACGTCCTCGGGCCGGCCGAAACGCTTGAGCGGGGTACTCTCGATGACCGCCTGGCGCGCATCCGGGCTCATCCCGGCGTGCAACGCCGATTCGACGTAGCCGGGAGCGACAGCGTTGACCCGAACCAGAGGGGCCAGTTCCCTGGCCAGGCTTTTGGTGAGCGCAATCACTCCCGCCTTCGCCGCCGCGTAGTGCATCGAGCTATTAGAGCCCTCGATTCCCCGGATCGACGCTATGTTGACGATCCTGCCACCACCCTCTCTTACCATCACTTCCGAGACGGCTTTGGAGCACAGGAAAGTACCCTTCATATTGACGTCGACAACGCGGTCCCATTTCTCCTCGGTTAGCTCCCACAAGAGCGCACGAATGGTTATCCCCGCGTTGTTGACCAGGATATCCACGCGCCGGAGGTCGGCCAGGGCTCTATCCACCATGGCACGCACCTCCGAGACGTCCGATACATCCGCTCGGATTGCCAGCGCCCGGCGCCCCAGCGCCCGCACCTGGTCGGCTACCTCCCCCGCCTCGCGGTCCGAGTGCGCGTAGTTGATCACCAGATCGGCCCCCTCCCGAGCGAACAGCAAGGTGATGGCCTTGCCAATACCAGAACTGCCACCAGTGACCAGGGCAACCTTGTTCTGAAGCTTCACGTTTCCATCTCCCTATTGCACGATCAGGGCACCTCGTTGCCATCGTACCAAGGTGCCCGCCACCCCATTTGTAGGGGCGTTTCGCGAAACGCCCCATGCGCATCAAGGAGATTCACTGCACGGATCGTTCCAGCATCTGGGGACAGGGTTCCGAGGGGAGGATGGGCAGGTTGAGCGCGTCAGCGCAAGGGCGGCCTACAGCCGTCTGCGTCGTCTTCTAGTGACCTGGGGTATCGGGGCTAGCCCCTCGTTTCGCACGAAGCAAGCTAACAACAATGACACCAACAAAGGAGGCCGTAGTGCGGGAACAATCCATCGATCGCCTTCTTGATGGCGACCTTGGCGATGAAAAGCACGAAGTAGACCTGGACGGCCTGTCTTATCCAGGTCAACTGCCATACGCGGTCCCACCCACGCGCCTTACGCCGGGTGGGTTTGGCGCGTTTCGATGCCGTCGTCGCGGCCATTTGTCAGTCCTCCTTCTACTTAGATACATCTTGGCTCTCACCGTCCCCGACCTCGGCACCAATTTGGGAAGCCCTGGCCGGGAACCGGCGATCGTCCATCCCCACCCCGGCAACCGGTTAGCCGTCCACTCAATTCCATTTTATCACGCCCCATAGTCCTGCTTGTGTTGGACTCGCGGGGAACTTATCGTAGAAGTGAACGGGTCGCCACAATCCCTCCCATCGCGCACGAGACGAGGGGGCCCTGCCGAGCCCCCTCTGAAAAGCCACGCTCATCCACGGCGAGTTTCGCTCACCGTTAGCGGTTCATCCCACGACCGTAGCGATGGAACAATCCCGGACCAGTTCCCTGGCCGGATTGGCCATAACCCGCTCCGGCACCACGACCCCAACCCAGGCCGAGCCCAGTTGCCGCCGGATTCGGACCGACGGTAGTGCGGTTCACCGATTCCTTGACCCGCGTCTGCATCTGCTGGTACGCTGTATCAGCCTGCTCCTGGGTGAGCGTGCCCGCCCGAACTCGAGCGTCCAACGCGCTCTTGCGGGCGGCGAGTATCGTGTCTACCAGCTGCGCGTCGCTAACCCCCTTGGCCTGAGCGATCTCGGCCAGGGACTTCCCGGCCACCCGCTCGGCATGGATATCCGCCGCACTCATCCCCAGCAATTCCGCCACCGGACCGGAAATAGCCTGGAATCCCGGCCCCCCGCCGTTTCCAGCGCCACGACCCGCCATCTGTCCCCGCTGCCACTGCTGTGCCTGGGGAACCGGCGTCGGGTCCGCAGCCAGCGCAGCACCCACGCTGCCCACCAGCATGCTCAGACCGACCGCTGACGCTGCCACTACTTTTACCACTCTGTTCATCTTCCGACCTCCTGTGTTTTTTGTCTGGCCAACTCTCCCTGGCCTTCGTAAGCAATATTAGCAAGTTGGTTTGTAGGAATCGTGGCGAAGGTGTGTGGATATTGTGGAGATTTCCGAGTGAGACTCTTAACCCTGGCAGAGATATTGCACAACGTTATGTACTAGTACGGTGAACGGGAGCACGTTGGGAAATGGTAATGGATTTGATATCCGGTATAGTTGTGGTCACCTCGGTCTTTCTACTATCTCTAGCCTTAGCCGCGTTGATCGCCCAACTCTCCGAGTCGATGCACCAGAGAGGCAAGC
>JAMDCE010000095.1 GCA_023489135.1 Chloroflexota bacterium | reverse complement strand
GGTGGGGATGCAGACCGCCAAGACTATCGTCGCCATAAACAAGAATCCCGAGTCTCCTATTTTCGAGTTTTGCGATTTGGGCATCGTGGGCGACTTGTTTGAGATAGTGCCGAAGCTGACCGAAGAGGTCAAGAAGCGGAAGCAAACCTAAGTGCTATCCCGAGTGGCCGCCATTGCGTTGGCGGCCACTTCTCAACTGAGGGAAGGATAATCGTGGAAGAAGAGAAGTTTGACGTAATTGTCGTAGGAGCTGGACCGGCGGGACTTGCCGCGGCGTACATACTGGCGAAGTCTGGGTTGAACGTGGTGGTGTGCGAGCGCGGTGAGTACCCGGGCGCCAAGAACGTTATGGGCGGCGTGCTCTATCGCCACGCCACGGAACGGATAATCCCCGAATTCTGGAAGGAAGCGCCGGTCGAGCGTGCCATAGTAGAGCAGAAGATATGGATGCTGGATACCGATTCGGCGGTTACCCTCTCGCACAAGAACGCGCAATTTGGGGTGGAGCCGTACAATTTCTTCACCGTGCTGCGCGCGAAGTTCGATCGCTGGCTGGGCGAGAAGGTCGAGGAAGCCGGAGCATTCGTCATACCGGAGACGTCAGTGGACGACGTGATCCGCAAAGATGGCAGAATAGTGGGGGTAAAGACCGGCCGTGAGGACGGTGACCTCTACGCGGACGTAGTTATCGCCGCCGATGGGGTGAACTCCCTGCTGTCCAAGAAGGCCGGGCTTCATCCCGAACTACCACCACAAAACGTGGCGCTCGCGGTCAAGGAAGTTATAGCGCTCCCCGCGGAGAAGATCCAGGACCGGTTCAATCTCGAAGACGGGCAAGGAGCGACGATCGAGCTGATAGGAGAGGTTACCGCCGGGATGATGGGGACCGGGTTCATTTACACGAACAAGGATTCCCTGTCGGTCGGCGTGGGCGCCATCCTCTCGGATATTGTCAAGAAGGGGATCAGCCCCTACGACCTGCTGGAGTTCATGAAGCAGCATCCGGTAGTCAGGCCGCTGCTGGCCGGGGGAGAGCCGAAGGAGTACTTGGCTCACCTGATTCCCGAGGGCGGCTTCAAGGCTATACCCAAGTTGTACACGGATGGTATGGTCGTGGTTGGAGACGCGGCCATGCTGGTTAACAGCTATCACCGCGAGGGCTCGAATCTGGCGATGACCTCGGGCCGGCTGGCGGCTGAGGCCATTTTGAAAGCCAAAGAGAAGAACGATTTCTCCGCGCAGGGACTCTCGCTGTACCAGCAACTGCTGGAAGACAGCTACGTTATCAAGGATCTGAAGAAATACAAGGATGCGCCGCATTTCTTCGAGTCGAATCCGTATTTCCTGACTCAGTATCCGCAGATGGCGAATGAAGTTGCCCACTTAATGATGACCGTCGATGGAGTTCCCAAGAAGGATAGGCAGAAGGCAGCTTTGAAGGCCGTAACCTCAAAGAGGTCTTACTGGCAGTTGGCCAAGGATATGTACCAACTTTGGAGAGTAATGGGATGAAACTGGATACTAAGGTCAGGATCGAAGACAAACTATTCTTGGTCAAGTTCAAGCCCGATCACGAGCCGCATCTGGCCATCATTTCACAGGATGTTTGCAGGACCAAGTGCAGCAACCGACCGTGCACGTTTTTCTGCCCGGCCCGAGTGTACGAGTGGGAAGAATCGGACGCGAAGATGACCGTGGGTTTCGAAAACTGTCTCGAATGTGGAGCCTGCCGGATCGGGTGCCCTCATCAGAACATCGATTGGCGCTATCCTCGTGGAGGGGTTGGCGTAACGTACAGGTACGGATAGGAAACAGCACCGGCCAGCGGGAACGCCTCGTCTCTTCGCTCGCTAAGAGGGTTGACTGGACGCCGAGAATCAAGCTATAATTGAGCAGACAATAACTCAGGATGAGCAGGCGATCGCCATGCAATCCGGTAGCGCGTAACCAGATTCGCGCGTTGGTAGTATGCAAGGCGGTGGGGCCGGGCCCAGTCTGGGCAACGGGATCAAAGGCCCGTGGGACTACATACCAACTGGCAGAACCTTGCGAGTGGTGCAGAAGTCACGGCACGACACTTGATGGGAATGCCGCTGGGAGAGTAGCCCACGGGCTCCTTGTCATGTGGATAGGCGTGAATGAGGAAGCGACAATCAAGCACGATTAGTGAGAGATGAAAATGGCTAGAGGACATCGTAAGAGCAATGCAGCCGCTCTTTCCATAGCGTCCAACTCATTGTTAATCTTGCTCAAAGTTGTGATTGGCATCTCCATAGGCTCGGTGAGCGTCATCTCCGAGGCCATACATTCGAGCATAGACCTCATGGCGGCGGTGATAGCCTTTTTTTCCGTTCGGATAAGCGATCGTCCCCCCGATGAGGGCCACCCCTACGGTCACGGCAAAATCGAGAACATCTCTGGCACCGTAGAAGCCCTGCTCATTCTCGTGGCGGCGGTCTTGATCGTCTATGAGGCGGGCAACAAGATCCTATCTGGCGGTCGCATCGAGTTCGTGGGACTGGGCATAGGCGTAATGCTCGTTTCAAGTCTCGTAAACATGCTCGTATCCAGGTATCTTATGCACGTTGCCAAGGAGACCGATTCGGTCGCGCTCGAAGCGGATGCGTGCCACCTGAGTACCGACGTGCTGACTTCCGCAGGAGTACTGGTCGGGCTAACACTGGTTCAGTTGACCGGCTGGAACATCCTCGATCCCATTTTCGCCATTGGCGTCGCCATCGTTATCGGCAAGGTAGCGTTCGACCTTACGCGAAAGTCCTCCCCCGATCTGCTGGATTCCAAGCTTCCGGAGGCCGAGGAGCAGCAAATTCGCCAGATACTCCACGATCATCTGGCCCAGTGTGTCGGCTTTCACGGACTGAGGAGCCGGAAGGCGGGCTCGCATCGCCACGTGGATCTGCACCTGGTGGTGGACGACAACGTGAGCGTGAACGAGGCCCACGAACTGTGCGACCACCTGGAGGAGGAGATACTGAGTCACCTACCCAATACCGACATCACCATTCACGTTGAACCAGCCTCGACGAAGGACACGGACCGCCAGGAAGGGGAGATACTGAATCGCCTCCCCAATACCAGTGTCACCATCCGCGTTGAGCCCGCCTCGACGGAGGACACGGACCGTGCCAGCTGACCCCGTTCTGCCACGTGCCGGGGGCGCTGTGAAGTATGCTCTATGGCCAAGTACCTGGCTGCCTTCACCAGCCGCATCACCACCGGGTCATACTGGCCGCCCGGGCAAGAGAACAAAGTGATAGACTTCCTCAGCTGATCTTCCAGCGCTCCCTTGCTCTGCCTGATTTGCCTGTCGGCCGGTGTCGGCCATTACAGCGTTTTGCGAAAGGGTTTGCCACCAACAGTCCGCGCAGGCGGACTTCGTAAACGTAGCCCG
>JAMDCE010000295.1:1727-3423 GCA_023489135.1 Chloroflexota bacterium | reverse complement strand
TCGAATCGGGCCAGATCCCGCTGGAAAAACTGCCTGTCGATCTGCAAGCCCTCCTCGACTCCTGCACGAGGAAGGTCGAGCACCGCGCCAAGCAAGCATCCATTGCCATCGAGACGGATTTGGCCCCGCTCCCGCAGATAACTGGCGACCCGCATAAGTTAGAGCAAGTCTTTCTTAACCTGTTGGATAACGCCGTCAAGCATACTCCCGCAGGAGGCACGATAACGGTCAAGGGAACTGCCATCGAGCACGCAGCGGCGAGCGGACCGAGTGGCAACGGACGGACGTCATTTGCCCGTATAGGTGTGCATAACACAGGCTCGGTGATACCGCCGGCAGACCTCGACAAGGTGTTCGAGCGCTTCTATCAGGTGGACAAGTCGAGGGCAAGGACAACGGAAGGGAGCGGCCTGGGCTTGGCCATCGTCCAGGAGATCGCTCTGGCCCACGGCGGCAGCGTTGAGGTACATAGCGACACAAACGTCGGCACTGAGTTCGTGGTCTATCTACCCGTTGCTCCGCCAATTTAACAGACATTTAACACGTTCCTAATATCCCCTTAGTATTGCTCTGCTACAATCAAATTGAAAACTGAAAAGGGGTTTGGGGAAGAGGGGTCGATATCGACATGAGCTCCAAATGGAGGTAGATGATGAGATCATTCTTGAAAACTTTGCTCGCCGTTTTTCTCGGCACGATCCTGGGAGCTGCTATGATCGCTAGCTATCTGCAGTTCCAGCCGGTTGTGGGAGCGAGCGTCGACAGCAAAACTGAAAGCACGACCAGCGTGCAACCGCCGGTCGTGAGCAAGGCAGCCTTTATCAACGACGACGCGGTCATTTCGACCTACGAGCGGGTTAGCCCTGCAGTGGTGTTCGTCACCAGCATAGGCCAGCCGCAGACGAGCTTCTTCGGGCAATTCCCGACGAAAGGCACTGGCTCAGGCTTCGTCATCGACGCCGATGGGCACATCCTTACCAACAACCACGTGGTGGAGGGCGCTCAGAAGCTGGAAGTGACGCTGCCCGATAACGCGACGCTACCGGCAAAGGTGATCGGCACCGACCCAGGAAGCGACCTTGCCGTTATCAAGATAGATCCGGGACAGGAGAAGCTCACCGTAGCCAAGCTGGGAGACTCCGATAAGTTGCGTGTTGGCGAGCTGGCCATAGCCATCGGCAACCCCTTCGGACTCGAACGCACGGTTACCGTGGGCGTCATCAGCTCCCTCGGACGTAACTATCCGTCTCAAAGTGGTAGGACGATCGCCAACATGATCCAGACCGACGCGGCGATCAATCCAGGCAATTCAGGTGGGCCCTTGCTCAACGCCAACGGAGAGGTCGTCGGCATCAACAGCGCCATCGAGAGCCCAGTGCAGGGTTCCGTCGGCATTGGGTTCGCCATACCCATCAACACCGCCAAGCGGGTCCTGCCCCAAATGATGAAAGGAGGAGAGGTCGAACATCCCTGGTTAGGCCTTTCGGGACAGGCCATCACGCCCAGCCTGGCCGACCAGCTAAAGCTGCCAGTCAAGTCAGGAGTGTACGTGGTGGACGTGATCGCAGATAGCCCTGCGGCCAAAGCGGGGCTTAAGGGAGCAACCAACAGGCCGAGCCGCAGGAACCTGGGCCAACAGGAGACGCCAAGCGGTGGCGATGTAATTACCGCCGTCGACGGAAACGCCACGGATACA
>JAMDCE010000295.1:0-1717 GCA_023489135.1 Chloroflexota bacterium | reverse complement strand
AGGTGGAGGACATCATCTCTTATCTCGACACTAAGTCGGTGGGGGACCAGGTTCAGTTGAAAGTGAATCGCGATGGTAAAGAACTCACGCTAGATGTTACACTGGCCGCCTGGCCAAAAGACTTGCAGCAGTAACACTAATAAGAACTAGAGGTGGTGGGGAACATGAAAGTGAAGTTACTGATCGGGGCATTGGCAGTCGGGCTGATCGTCAGCCTCGCGGGCACGGCGCTCGTGCTCGCCGACGAGCCTGCCAAACCCGCTACAAACGGGTTCTACGACCAGTTCATCAGCAGGCTGGCGACAGCGCTTGGCAAGAGTGAGCAGGACACGAGAAATGCTATCGCTCAAGCCGAAAAAGATGTGGTCCAAGACGCCGTGAAATCAGGCAAGATGACGCAAGACCAGGCCGACCGCATCAACGGCAGGATCGGCAAGGGAGGCCTCCCCTTCTTTCAGCGACCAGGATGGGCGGGCCACAAGCCGAGGAGAGGGATGCCTCAAGCTGGCATGATGGGAAGCCAAAACGATATAGCAGGCTTCCTGGGAATACAGCCAGCTGACCTGCGAAAGGAACTCGGACAGGGCAAGAGCCTCGCGCAGGTTGCGGCAGACCACGGCAAGAGCAGGAATGACCTGAAGACCTTCATCGTGAACGACGCCAAGGGTAAGCTGGACAAAGCTGTGACGGACGGCAAGCTTACTCAGGACAAGGAGAACGCGATAGTGAAGCGATTGCAGGACAACCTGGACAAGATGATCGATCGTACCTGGAAAGCGCCGCAGAAACCGCAGAAACCGCAGTCGTAACAAATCTGTAGGGGCGAAGCATTTGCGCACGCAAATGCTTCGCCCCTACGAAGCCCATTTCACAGTGCCAGGAAAGCTCTCTCCACTAGATCGCAGATAATGTGCCCCGCTGTAATGTGTCCCTCCTGTATCCGTGGCGTTTCCGTCGACGGAACCTTAATGCAGATGTCCACTCTGCCAGCAAGCTCTTCTCCTCCCTCGCCAGTGAAGCCAATGACCTTCATGCCACGGCCTCGCGCGACCTCCACCGCGCGAATAACGTTGGGCGAGCGGCCACTTGTGCTGAGCGCGAACAGGACATCTGAAGGGCCTCCAAGACACTCTACCTGCCTCACGAATACCTCGTCGAAGGACCAGTCGTTACCGACGGCCGTCAGGATGGAGGTGTTAGTTGTCAGGGCTATGGCGGCCAGCGGCGCCCGCTTCTCCCTCAGCTTCCCGACCAGTTCCGCAGCGATGTGCTGCGCGTCGGCAGCGCTACCCCCGTTGCCACACAACAACACCTTTCCTCCAGCCTTATAGGCGGCAATGGCGGCTTCGGCAGCGGCCAGGATATCCTGGGCACAAGCTTTGACCATCATTCGCTTGATCTCTGCGCTTTGATCGAGCTGGTCTTGTATTAACTTGTAGCTTGAGTCAGGCTGCATCTTTTGTACTATGTGCATCACGAGTTCCAGCCTGCATAGTCCAGGTACTCTGTCCTTGAGACTATGATTGGCTGAGAGTTTATGCCTTCAAAAGTCTAGCACAAGCAATTCAGGATTGCAAACCGAGCCCTAGGCTGTTAAACTAAATATATAACCGTGTGGGGATAGTTGAGGGCCGAAGGCTGGAGTTCGGAGGCGCATGGCCAGGATTCAGACAGACAGGATAGTAGGCTACCTCACGCAGGTCAGGGTCATGCTGGA
>JAMDCE010000458.1 GCA_023489135.1 Chloroflexota bacterium | reverse complement strand
CCGTACGGGCGTACGGGCGTACGGGACTACGGGCGGACGGACTTCTGGTATTGATGAGTTAGGAACTGATTCTTCGCGGTCAATCTGTTCGTTTGATGATGGCGGTAAAGATGGGCTCTGGGGGGGGCTCTATAGATGGCATTTCGTCCATTGGAGAAGCAAGCTGGGGGACAGCTTGGCTCGGGTCGAAATCTGTCACTCTAGGCGTTTTCATAGGTTATGAGCCAATCGGCGAATAAGCCGTAGGCTAAGGCACCTGGATGCTTCGGTTGAAGAGAGGAGACCGGAATCTTCTGATCGTAGGATCGGGCAAAGACCGTAGAGTGGGGAATCTTGACGTTCAGCACGTTCTCGCGCCATATCTTTTTGGCATTGGCGACAATGGCAGGGGAGTGAGAGGTGGTGGAGCGGTACATGGTGAACAGGATGGCCAGCTCTTGGTGATTGAGCGCGAACTTGTTCCACATGATCCGTTGGACGTGGTTGATGAGGTCGGCCACTCCATCGACAGCCATGCGCTCGGCCGAGGCGGGAATAACTATGAGGTCGGCTGCCGCCAAGCCATTGAAGGCAAGCATGGCCTTTCCCGGAGGAGTGTCGACTAAGATGAAGTCGTAGGCAGGTTTGAGCGGCCTTAGTATCTCGGTCAGCTTCAGCTCGTCGCCAGGCTCCAGTGCTTCCTCGATGGCTGCTAACAGCAGATGGGAGGCCAAGACATCGATGCCAGATTTCGTTGTTCTCACCGCCAGTGCCGCCGGCCGGTTACCCATGAACACCTCGTAGAGGTTGGGGGAAGCCTCGGGGTCAAGATCAAGGTAACGCGTGGCGGATGCTTGCTGGTCCAGGTCCACAATCAGGACGCGCTTACCCTTTTGAAGCAGGGCTGCTGCCGTGTTAACGGTGCTCGTAGTCTTACCTGTACCTCCTTTGAAAATGCTAAAGGTGACTATCTTCATGATTGGTTTTGAGGAACTCCTCATAAGATGAGAGGGGAATCCGCCATTGCTGGGTTCTCTCTCGCCTCTGCACTCCCTTTATGAGGCCCTTTTTGATCCATCGGGTAACCGTTGCGCGGTCAACTTTGAGCAGCTTGGCCACTTCAGAGGCGTTTAGGGAAGTTTTCATAGTAATACCAGTATTAGAACTAACGTTCTGATTTGTCAAGGGTCAATTGTTGCATTTGTTGCAGAGACGCTGGAAACCGATCCGGTGCCGCTCTGTCGATGAAGACCGGAGTCACGGAATTTGACCGCTCTCCTGAAACTTCGTCACGATCCGGTGAGGGCAGGCCAGCGCCGAGAGGGGGCTCCCGAGGGCCAGTGTGTCCGCGAGAAACGGATTAAGTTCGAAGTCAGGGATTACCAGCAGGAAGTGACGATGGTCATTGACGGCCCACGGCCAACAGGCGTAAGATTTCTGTAACGATTCTGCTGCCGCGCGTTATGAGTATTTTACCGAAGATATGTTAGGATTTCGTTAGTTCCATAGAGATGTCTGGCGTCTTCGCAGAGGAACGTTCTCTCCCGACTCTTGACAAGGCGTAGCACTTTGATGTATAAAGCGGAGCAGTATCTTGTCAAGAGTCGGGAGGAAGAAAGCTATCGAAGATGAGAGAAAGTAATGAGTTGAGGTTAGGAGGCCACCGCTGATGGTCAGTTTGCTGGAACGTGTTGTTCCTGGACGACGTCCTCCTAATCCAAGTGGCCGAGAATGTATCGTTTCCTCCTTAGATTTATGTCATGCCCCTGCAAAAGCCTGTGCCAAGAAGTTGGTGTTCGATGCCGATACTGGTCAGGCTATTGATGCGATAACCTCTTTCCTCCAAGAACTGCTGAAGACTCGCTCAGTTGAAGGTGTGGCGTTCTTGGCCGTGCGAGTTCCCAGATGCCGTCCAACTCTATCACTCAAAGTATTTGTCCCATTAGAGCGAGCAAATGATGCTATCACGGACACGGTCAACCGTGTGATGCAAGCCGATGCAATTCTGACTGCCTCTCTTCGCCCCTTGGACCTTCAATCCGGTCTATGCTTCGTAAATACCAAGAAAGCCGGCTTTGCCTCTAAAAAGGGCGACTGCATGGAAAACTGGCGAGGTGATCCGACACTCGAGTTGCTGCGCCTAGTGGCGTTCCAACGAAGTGCCATGGACGAGTGAACGATAATCTAAGCAGGCTCATTCGAGCACTCCTGTGGCGCCTTGGACATGGAACCAAACATGGAGGGACCCTCTGGGATCTTGGTGGTCCTCCGTCCGATGAGGGTGACTACTATGTCCTCGTTGATGGCTTAGCGTCAAGTTCTACTCTCTTCCTCGGCCGCCCTCCGTGGTCCGAAAACCTTCAACAATGTTTTGCGGACGCTCAACTCCCGGGTGTGGCCTGTGGCCTAAGCTACTATGGGGTGCGCAAAGAAGACGGCAAGGCCCTACACTACGGTCCTAACAGCACGAACCGTAACCCAAGCGAATGGCCAGACATCTTCGAACCCTATGCACCGCGAATGAAACCAGAACAATCAATCACGTACATTGGATTCTGCCTTGGGGGGCTCCTGCTGTCGCTCGAGTTGGCAAGCTTCCTCAACCGACTTGGCGACGCCTCGCCTGCGGATGTTTCTGCCTTTGTACCTGCCCTTATCCTAGTCCAGCCTGCCTTTACTCTTTCGGAAGCATTTCTTAGTGCGATTGAAGCAGCTACTGAGGAACTACCTGGCGTAGTGTCATCTCTCTTTGCTTGTCCTTCGCGTACCGAAAACCTGATCGCAGCCAGTCTTCAAGAGATCCTTTCGCACCATGTGCCAATCGTTATGATCGTTTGGCCGGGCGATCAACTTATCGGCTGTCCTGATTCCCTGACGAGTCTAGTGACTCGTGTCGAACTGCTCCCAAACCTCACGGCGTCAACTGGCGATGCTTATAGAGATCACCTCGAGGTAGCCACGGATCGACAAACCAAAGAGCACTTGGTGGCAACACTTCGTTCAATCGTTGTCTCAAGGTCTGCGACCTAGCTGTCGCCGCCGTTGTAGGTCCATCAACATTGCTTCTTCTCGTTCGCGCTCTCCTAGCACCAGCCGCCCGGGTCTTGCGGCATTCTTGTCCAATAGGATTGGAAAAGAAGCTCAGAGCGATCTTCTGGGAAGATGTTAGGAATCAGGTAGGAGCCAACCTTCGTCTGCATTGCGCCCAAGCCAACACTCTCAGCACGCCGGCTTCAAACTCAGTGCGACTCGCGCGATAGGGTCGTCCTCTCTTGAGCCTGTGAACACGCGTCTTGTCCCTCATAGGCTCGTAGCCTCCATGATTTTCATCGCATTCTGTCGACCCATATGAACGTAAATCTGGGTGGTATTCAAGTTAGCGTGGCCTAACCATTGCTGGAGCTGGAACGGCGATACGCCCTTCTCCGCTTTGTAGGTAGCGAACGAGAAGAAGCAATGTT
>JAMDCE010000170.1 GCA_023489135.1 Chloroflexota bacterium | reverse complement strand
CAAGGTGCGGCTTCCGGGGGGAGCTGGATCGGGAATGCTCTATTACATGACTAAGCGGGTAATACTCTTCAAGACCGATCACACTCCGCGTACTTTCGTCGAACAGGTCGATTTCAAGACCAGCGCGGGCATCGCGCCGCCCAACGTGTACCGGCCGGGTGGCCCCTGGAAGGTTGTCTCCCCCCTGTGCGTCTTTCGCTTTGACGGCGAGGCCGGCCGCCTGGTGCTCGATTCAATCCACCCCGGGGTAAGCTTAGACGAGGTAGTCGCCAACACCGGGTTTGCGCTGGATGTCGCTGGTGACGTGGCGATGACCCCGGCGCCCAATGACCTGGAACTGAAGCTCTTGCGCACTATTGTGCGCGAGCGAGTGTCCCATCTGTACCCCCAGTTCGCCTCACAGGCCTTCTTGCCCGCCTAAATCTACGGGAACACCCCTAGGTTTAGACTTGACCGCGCCTCCAAACCGTCTCACGGACAGGTGGCTGGAACATTGCGCCAGGTGAGGAAGATACGGCGAAAAACGGCTAAGGAGAGAAGAATGAGAGACGCAGGGCGGGAGCAGGAGCACGTCGAGGGCCTGCAGTCCTTCCTTGGTGCTGCCATCAAGAGACATGTGGTCGCATCACCACTCAATAGGCTGAAGGCCATCGATGACTCTCCCATTTTTGAAGAGCCGTTAGTCGGCTTCGCCGATGGCGATGACCCCCTATTTGGCCTGTTCAAAACAGTTGTGGGAGAGTTTCATCTCACCCCGCGCGAAGCACTGGCGCAACACGTAAGGGGCACGACTGGCGTCGAATGGCCTGACCTCTCTAAGGTTGGAGTAGTCTCGTGGATTCTGCCCGTCGCGAAAGAAACAAAGCTTAGCAACAGAAGAATGGCCAAAGGCCCGTCACCCCGCTGGAACAACACCCGCTTCCATGGCGAGGACCTGAACGATGGCCTTCGGCGCTACGTTGTCTCGTTATTCGAGGAAAGGGGGTTCGTGGCCGTCGCACCGGCGAGCGATCCTTGTTTCAAAATCCACCGTTTACCCAACGGTCAGGCCTCAAACTGGTCTGAACGCCACGTCGCGCACGTCGCCGGGCACGGCACTTTCAGCCTCTCGGAGGGATTGATCACCGTGAATGGTGTCGCTCACCGGTGTGGAAGCGTAGTTGCTAACGCGCCTTTCGCACCGAGCCCGAGAGACTACTCGCACCACTTGGAGTACTGTCCCTATCCCAAGGACGGATCGTGCGGCGCTTGCATCGCCCGATGTCCGGCCGGCGCCCTTGGACCTGCCGGTCACAACAAAGAGAAGTGCCACGAGTGGATGTTTGTAACGCTTCTGGACTGGCTGAAGAGGCCGGGATATGTCGGAGACTACCTCGGGTGCGGATTGTGTCAGACTAAAGTACCCTGTGAGTCCAGAATCCCGTCGCGCACCGGCCAGTCTCCTCGCGGTTCTGGGGTATCGAGTGTCCACCGCATCTTGTGGAGAGGAAGTGATTCATCATCTCAAGGAGCACGCGGTGGATTTGATGGTTTTGGACATGCTAATGCCGCCTGGAATAGACGGTGCCGAGACCTATCGCCGAGCGCTGGAGATACGACCAGGCCTCCGGGCGATCATTCTGTCTGGTTTTGCGGAATCTGACCGAGTTCAAGAAGCGCAAACTCTGGGGGCTGGTGCGTTCATTCTCAAACCGGTAACGTTGGAGGTGCTGGCGCAGGCCGTGCGCGAGGCGCTGGATCGCGGGCCTCGTCCTGTTTTTTCTTTAGCTTAGACTCTCCAACCCCTCAAGCCAACGGCAAGGTGAAAAAGAAGGTGCTCCCTTGACCTGGCTCGCTCTCGACCCAAATCCGTCCGCCGTGGGCTTCCACTAGCATTTTGGTGATATAGAGACCCAGTCCCAATCCCTCGGCCTTGCGGGCGCCTTTGGTGCGGTAGAATTTGTGGAATAAGTAGGGAAGATCCTCAGCAAGAATCCCGACGCCCCGGTCGGTTACAGAGACGGTTACTTCCCGGTACGCCTTCTCTGCTGTGACTAGCACCTCCGTCTCAGGAGCCGAATACTTCAGGGCGTTGCCGAGCAGATTGATCAGGATGCGCTCCAGACGATTGGGGTCGACATCCACAAGAAGGATTTCTTTCTCCATATCCACCTTGATCCGCCCTTCGTCCATCGCTCCTGCCGCTCGATCCAGCAGATCGGACACAAAGGATCTCAGCTCGACTGGGCGCTTCTCCAACCGCAACTGCCCCGCTTCCAAACGCGCCGCGTCGACGAGGTCCTCAATCATCGCGTCCATCCGCCGGGCTCCAGTAATTATAGCTTCGACGCTACGTCTTGCCTGGCCATCAGGGACAGCTTTCTCCAGCACGCGCTGCAGAAGTTGAGCCTGCCCCTGGATGATCGAGAGAGGGGTTCTGAGGTCATGTGAGACCGCCCGCAGAAGGTCGTCCCGCTGTTCCTGCAACTCGTGCAGGGGAGTAATGTCCGTGAAAACGACTACCGCCCCAAGCAGATCGCCGTCTGGCCTGCGTATTGGCGCCGCGCTCACCGACGTCCAGACTGTCCTGGCGGCGGAGGGATGAACGACCATTACGACGCCGTGAACTGTCTCGCCTCTGAGTGCCCGTGAAGCTGGTAGCTTTTCGACTGGAAATAGCTCACCATCATCCGTCTCTGCGCGCAGCAGCTCCAATCGCTCCGCCGGTGGGAGCCTGGTCTCTGCCGGCGAGTAACCCAGGAGGTTTTCGGCCGTGGGATTCATAAGAGCAATCTCTCCCGAAGGGCTGTATATCACGACCCCAGCGGCTATCGAGGTAATGGTTACGTCCAGTTCCGCCACTCGCCGCTGGATTTCCGCCAGGAGTCGCTCCCGGTCTTGTTCCACGCGCTTGCGCCTGGTGATGTCACGGTTGCTGCCGCGTCTACCGAGAAACCGTCCCTCGCTGTCGTAAATCGGCTGGCAAAGGTGACCGATCCACCGCTCGCTTCCGTTGCAGTGGATTATGCGGAATTCCAGCTCGTTGGGATCAGCCGCTCTCTCCCGCTCCCGTTGATGGACGACGTAGAGTGGCAGGTCGTCTGGATGGATAATGCGGAGAAGCAAGTCAGGACTAGCCTCAAACTCAGTGGAGGCATAGCCGGTAATCCGTTGACATGAAGGGGAGGAGTAAAGAAAATGGCCATCAGGGCTCACCCAAAACTCCCAGTCATAAGTGTTGTCAGCCACAATCCGGTATTTGGTCTCCGATTCCCGCAACGCTTCTTCAGCGCGTTTCAGTTCGGCGACGTCCTCCAAGCCCTGCTCTTCCACTGAAGTCTCCTGGACTAGGTTTCTGTTCATTTCCCTGGCAAGTCACATTCGTTACTTGGTGAAGAACCTCCCTAGTTCATCCTACTACTTAATTTTACCTCCCAATGTGCTCCACCGATTCGTCACCACCGC
>JAMDCE010000699.1 GCA_023489135.1 Chloroflexota bacterium | reverse complement strand
CTCGGTCATGTCCCCCCATGTGTAGAGACTCTTGACGCGTTCAGCAGAACAAACATGAACGGGTGAGGCTTTATTGCAGCGGAAGAGCTCAGGGCGGAGACTGTACGTGCAAAGGCACCTTTCTCGAAGTCTACGAGCGACAGATCGAATGGTACCTGCGGACCTTCGCCATACCGAAGGATTACCAGCAGCGTATCCTGGAGCTTCACCTCAAGCTTAAGAACAACTACCACGATGTGGATAAGGCCCGTACGTCACTTGAGAACCGCCTAGAACGCATCAAGAGTCTCTACACATGGGGGGACATGACCGAGGAGCAGTATCGAACCGAGCGGGACGGAATTTTACGGGAGTTGAGCGCCTTGACTCCTGTAGAACGGTTGGGCGAGCAGTTGGAACGGTTGGCTTCATTCCTTGCCAATGTTGCTCTGGCCTGGCGTGAAGCCGATCAGGAGCAAAGGAATAGGCTGGCAAGGGTGCTCTTCGTAGAGATGCGAGCGAGAGACAGCGAGATCGTGGCCGTTAAGCCACATCCTGAGTTCGAACCCTTTTTCCGGCTGAACCACGAGGTTTGCACAAACGAACAGGCCCACCTTGACAATCCGGTGAGCCTGTCACATAAACCTATTGCTGGCGACCCCGAAGGGATTCGAACCCTCGATCTCCACCGTGACAGGGTGGCATGTTTGGCCGCTACACCACGGGGCCGTGTCTGTCTGATTCAGACATGCTGATTATAGCAAATACCGCCAGTCTTGTCAAACCCTTTTGCCGCGGGATTCGAAGCAAATCAAGGGGTTGAAAATCAACCCCACCAGGCAGCAGTAGAGTTGTAAGATCGCCCGGTAAAGAAGAGAGTGGGTTGCGGCCCTTTCCTTGCTGTAGTGGTTGTGCGGCGAAGCGCCAATACAGATGGAAAGGAGAGATTGCCTTGTCAGCAAGCTCAAGCACCCACTCATCCCCTTCCCCTGCAAGTTGTGAGCCATCAATGGCCTATCACAAGCGCCTCGTTCACGCTGTCATCCACCACCAATACGGCGGCTCCCTTCCCTATGCGCAGTTACTTCAAGGTAATCTGACCCACACCAGCACACGATTTCGCTGCGTGGCTAACAGGCGGATAGAGCGACCACGCCCTTTCAAGAGGAAGGGCACACCCTGAGTCGTGAAAAAGCCCTCCTCGAAAGGGCAGAGCTGCTCAGTCGATGATTTCAAGCCAGCCTAGCAGCAGTAAAGACATTGGAGTTAGCCACAGATAGACAGAGCGTTTGGGTGAGGGAGGGCCATCGGCTGCTTTCAACAAGCGAGGCTCGATCGAGCCGACTCGGATACGTCGCCAAGGAAGCGTACCATACCGGCAAATAGGTCGACACCAAACTTGCTTACTGCTTCGCCTTTCAAGATCGACAACGCCTCGAAAGGGCTTTTTGCTGGCCGATACGGGCGATCGCAGGTCATGGCATCGTAGGCGTCGGCCATGGCCACAACCATGGAATACCGGTGTAGCTTGGCGCCCGAGAGCCCATGGGGATACCCCGACCCATCCAACCGCTCGTGGTGCTGCGCCACAATTGTCAAGACATCCTGCGGCAGATCGGCTTTGGAAGCCAAGATCTCGACGCCCCAGGTGGGATGGTGGTGCATGATCGCCCACTCCTCGTCCGAAAGCGGCCCCGGCTTGAACAGGATTCGCTGAGGCATATGCGCCTTGCCCACATCGTGCAGAATTGCCGCTAGCCCCAGGTTCAGAAGCTCGCGCTTGTTCACGATGTCCATTGTCCTGCCCAGGCCAAGAGCATAAACCGCCACGTTAACGGCGTGGGTGTAGACGGAAGAATCGTGGCAGGTTGCCGAGAGCAAAGCGGAGCGAGCCGTGCGATTATGCGAGATGCAGTCGGCAGTCAATCTCATGATGTCGTGGATGTCGGAAAGGGTCTCTTCGGAGGCAGGGTTATTCAGTACTCGATGCGTGGCAGCCTTGGTGGAGCCATACAACAGCTCACCCTTGACCTTAGGGGACACCTCATCGTCTGGCAACCCAAGAAGCGTAACGAGCTGCTGCCTCGAGCGCGAATCGTCTGCTGAAACCTTGACCCACAGGTGGGAGATCCCGCTGGCGAGAAGACTTTCCCGGTCATCCACTGTGAAGGGCAGCGATGCCTCGCGATAGAGGGTATGCGTTTGGTTCGACTCAATGTAGAGGTCGCAGACTAGGATTTGGTCGGTTTGGAAATGCCGGAGGTCGAGAGGAACGAAGTCATCGTCAAAAGTCATGTTGAGAACCTCTCACCGTTGTCGTGTATGTAGCTGGCTATCGAACAAAGGAATTCCCGTAGTGGGATTATCGGCAGAACGCGAGAAAACTTAAGTCCCAAAGGCCCTGTTTTGGGGGGGAATCTGGCAGATTCCCTTGACTGACCTTTACTTCTCATCGGCAAGATTGGTATCATGCACTTGATGCAGTTTCCTAATGAAAGGAGATGACGAATGACGATCCCCGTAAGTTCTCTTGAACCCGGCTACGAATTGCCGAGCCTGAAGAAGGTAGCTCTCAACACATGGGCAGCTGAGAAGGGCTCTATCCACGACGACGAAGAGGCCCGTAAGCACGGCTTTGCCGGGGGATTGGTCCTCGGCGCCACATCCTTCGCCTACGTCACCGAGCTGATGATCAGTTCTTTCGGCCCGCCATACTTCGAAACCGGCCGTCTCAAACTGCAGTACGCCCGACCCGTCTATAGTAGCCAGGACATCACCGTCAAAGGCGTCGTCGAAAGAATCGAGCCCGAGGAAGGCGGCCAGCGCATTCATCTCGAAGTGTGGATCGAGAACCCTGCGGGCGATAGGTGTGTGCGGGGCACTGCCAGCGTTCGTCTTCCCGTCCTAATCAAGCCAGAGCTTGACAAGCTCGAGATCGGCCAGGAGCTCAACCCCTACCGATATCGTATTGATGTCGCCGATGTGGAGCGGCACCTGGAGAGCGTCGGCGTGTCGCCCGTGGGTTTCCTCACCGATTCCCCTTGGGGGAGACCGGTCGTGCCCCCAGGGATGTTCGCCATGGACACCGATCTACTGACCCATCTTACCTTCGACTACAATCCAGGCGTCCACGTCTCCTCGGACATGGAGTATCTCGCTCCTGCCTTCGTCGGCAAGGCCTATACTTGTCGCGGATGGATCGTCGACAAGTATAATCGGAAGGGCAATGACTACATGGTCGTGGAAGCGGTCACGGTCGACGAGGACGGGCGCGAGATCGCCCGCAACCGCCACGCGACGATCTTTCGGTTGGGGAAGTAAGCCATCTGGGACGAGAGTGAGCGTTTCTTACCGCAGAGACCGCGGAGACATTATATACATTCTCTCTGCGCGCCCAGAGGGCACCCGGCGCACTAAGCGGTAAGAACCAACCCCACAGCGCGTGTCCTGTAAACTGAAAGAATGGGTGAGCAT
>JAMDCE010000508.1 GCA_023489135.1 Chloroflexota bacterium | reverse complement strand
CCTGTAGATCCCTTTCGCGCTTTCGAGATGGCCCGGGCCATTCGACGTAGCTGTGGGAGAAACGCGGGGGGACGCGGGCTCGCCCACTGGCGCAAGCCCCATTTCTTCTGGCCGATTCCGCAAGAGCGCGAAGCCGATCAGGCTGATGAGCAGGACCAGAGCTCCCAGGAAATACCAGGCATAGCGCCAGCCAGCAAGCCCGTTTCCGCTGATTATGCCTGGAACCGCGATCCCCGAGATGAAGAGTCCCATCCCAATGCCCCCCGTTATGACGCCACTCGCCAGGCCACGCTTGCTTGAGGCAAACCAGGCAGAAGCCAGCGCCATTACGGGGACGTTGCTGCCTCCACTGCCTATGCCTGTGAGGACGCGCATTACCAGGGCCATGAAAAAGTCGGGTGCGAAGCCGGTTCCGATAAGGCCGACGCCGAGAAGCGCCATAGAAACGCTGATGACCTTGCGCGGCCCGAATCTCGACGCGACGAAGCCCGCGATCACGGAAAGAGCGAGGTACCCGATCGAGTTCGAGGAATCGATCAACCCTGCCTGCTCATAGCTGATGTTCAGCCCCTGCTTCATAGCCGGCAGGATGACAGGATAGGAAAAACGACCGAAGCCGAGGGCGCCCAGAGTGACGAGCGCGCTGGTCAACAAGACAACATACGCGTAATGCGTGCCCTTTGCTTTCGCCCCGACGCTCTCCACAGTTCGTATCCCCCGACGCCCGGCGTTGAAGATTGTCAGCATTCTAGCACGCCGGATTGGCACGCGCAACCCGCGCGGTACAAACCCGCGCGGTACGCTTGACTTGCTGGCACGCAAGAGTGATACTATTCTTATACATCATTAATCCATTTCAGCCTCGACCAGTATGGCTTTGAGGTGGAGAGAAGTAGAGAGGCGCCTGGTTTGCGGGCGCCTTTTGCGTTATCTTGAATTGGCTGGCTTGCATCGCGCAACACGGAGCACAGCGACATGACCTACAAGCTCGACGACGATCCGGTCCCAACTCAAACTGAGATACCATATTCTTCTGCAATCAAAATCCTTGTAGTAACGATCGTGACCATATTCGTCGTCGAGTTTGGCATTACGTTGGTGCTATATCGCAATCTCAGCACCGCGCAAATTCTGATAAACGCTCTGCTTGATAGTACATTGCTCCTCATAGTACTTCTCCCCGCGTTATTCCTGCTGGTTTATCGTCCACTGCTTGTCGAAATCGGCAGGCGCAAGCGGTTAGAAGAAGAAAGCACGCGCCTGGCTAATGAAATAAGACTGCTGCTCGAATCCACCGACGAGGGCATTTATGGACTCGATTTGCAGGCGAGGTGCACCTTCTGCAACAGGGCTGCAGGGAAGATGGTTGGATACGAGCCAGAAGAAATGTTGGGCAAAGATATCCACAGCCTCATCCATCACAGCCACAAAGATGCCTCACCCTATCCGGTGGACCAATGCCCCAATATCCGAGCCATTCGCAAGGGAGAGGGGACAAGGGTGGACGACGAAGTCTTCTGGCGCAAAGATGGGACCTCGTTTCCCGTAGAGTATTCGTCCTACCCCGTCATCGAGAACGGTGTTATTACAGGAGGAGTTGTCACCTTCATCGACATCTCCGAGCGCAAACAGGCCGAGGAGGAGCGAGCCCGGCTCGCTCGGGAGCAGGCTGCACGAGCCGAAGCGGAGTTGGCAAGACGACAAATCTCCAACATTCTCGAAAGCATTACCGACGCGTTTATGGCTGTAGACCGAGAGTGGCGGTTCACTTATGTAAATAAAGAGGCCGAGCGGCTCATGCGGCGAAGGCGGGAAGAGCTTATCGGCAAGAACATGTGGAGCGAGTTCCCCGAGCTTGCCAACTCGATTTTTTTCGAGGAATGTCAGCGGGCCATTTTGGAACAGACCACCGCCGCTTTCGAAGGTCTCTATCCGCAGCTCAACCTGTGGATAGAAGTCCGCGCCTATCCCGCCCGCGACGGGCTATCGATATACTTTCGAGACATTACTGAGCGAAAACGCGCGGAGACGGAACGCGAGCGGCTGCTGGCGGAGCTCGATGCCACAATTACGTCCATCGCCGACGCGCTCGTGATTTACAGTCCGACAGAAGAGATCGTGCGCATGAATCCTGCCGCCGACAGGCTACTTGGATACACGCCAGCAGAGCGCAAGCTCTCTCTGGCAGAGCGGATCGCGAGGCTACGTATCGAGACTTCTGCAGGCAAGCCGTTTCCATTGGAAGAGATTCCAGGTCGCCGCGCGCTGCACGGTGAGCAGGTTCACGGGGTCGTGATGGTCATTCATCGCAACGATAGAGTTATCTGGGTCTCCAATAGCGCTGCGCCGATACGCACCCCTGATGGCGAGTTGCTGGGAGCTGTATCGACATTCACCGACATCACTGCGCTGCACGAACTCGAACAACAGCGTGAGGATTTCATTCACACAGTCTCCCATGACCTGCGAGCGCCACTCACCATCATTCAGGGCCAGGCCCAGCTACTCCAGCGCACGCTGAAGAAGGAAGGCAAGACGGAATCGGCGCTTCGCAGCGCCGAGGCAATCGTCATAAGCGCGCGCAGGATGAACGCAATGATTCAGGACCTGGTCGACTCGGCGCGCTTCGCGTCGGGACAGTTGCGGCTCGACATACGGCCACTGGACCTGAAATCCTTCGTGTCCGACCTGCTGGAACGAGCCAGGCCTCTTCTGGACGTCGGGCGGATCAAGCTCGAAATCCCGGCGGACTTACCACCGGTGCTGGCAGACCCAGATCGCCTCGAGCGCATCCTCATAAACCTCTTCAGCAATGCGCTCAAGTACTCGCCGCCGGAGATACAGGTGACGGTTAGCGCAGAGAGTACAGAGGGCGTAGTTGTAACTTCTGTGGCCGACCGTGGCGTGGGAATAGCTCCCGAGGATATGCCACACATCTTCGAACGCTTTTACAGGGCGAAGGGCGGGCGAGTTGCCGGGGGACTGGGCCTGGGCCTTTACATCACAAAAATGCTGGTGGAGGCCCACGGTGGACGAATCTGGGTCGACAGCGAGGTCGGGAAAGGAAGCACCTTTTACTTCACCCTGCCCGTGGCACCATAGCCACTTCGCAATAGGGGCTCAACGAGGCGCGCCACAAATAGTTCTTTTTGGATGGAAAATAGTTCGTTCGAGGGATGGACTCCTCATCCGCCACAGCCTATCATTGACGTTGGGTATTGGCTCTGCTGGCACCCCTGAAGAAGGGAGCAAGCGACGCCAGCCAACGCAGGCAACATGACAACGCAGTCAGTCCCTACTAATTGAAGCTGGGTCTTCGGGCTCAGCTTCAATGTGTTACTGGGCTGTTATCAGATCTTTGATCTTCTCGAAGGTCGAGCTGTTCACCAGCTTTGCCTCTTTCAGTTCCTCCGCCCGCTGGAACGGTCCTTTCTGCTGCCGATAGGAGATTATCCG
>JAMDCE010000362.1 GCA_023489135.1 Chloroflexota bacterium | reverse complement strand
TGCAGCCGAGTAGATTGGCGATGCGATAGATGACGGCTTCGTTTTCGCGGCCCGTCCCGTAGCCGAATACGACCGATTCCGGCCCGTACTCGTCTTTATAGGTCAGGATGCGCTCGGCGATGGTGTCCAGCGCTTCATCCCACGAGATGCGTTCCCATTTCCCGCTCGCCTTTGGACCGACTCGCTTGACAGGGGAGGTCAGCCGGTCCGGGTGGTACGCCAGCTGTGCTGAGGCAAGCCCTTTGGTGCACAGCGTCCCGTGGTTAATAGGGCAATCGGGATCGCCAGCGATCTTTGCGACCTTGCCATCCTTCACATAGACGATCACGCCGCACCCGCCGTGGCACATGCGACAGTGGCTCTTGACCGCCGAATTGTAACCGTAGACCTGCATCTCGCGCTCGACGTTCGAATATCGAAACCCCTGCATCTTCGTCTCCTCGTCATTCAGGCAGAGTTCGTGAAGATTATGACCCTGCCAATGTGCAGCCTTGATTTTCTGAGACATTTGCAGCCGATGGCAGGCGCATTCGTCCATAAGAGGGAGCCTTCTAGCGTACCTGTGGCACTGTAAGCTCCAGTCTTGCTTCAGACCAACAAGGACGACTCTATCTTCTCGCGCATCATATCTGAGAGAGGGACCGTTTGCAAGGGGAGGGATGGCCTTTCAAGCACATAGTCGTCGCTAGGGCAGGAAGAGTATGGGCTGTTTCCAGAATTCTTGCAGTCGAGAGCCTTTGGAGTCTCTATCCTCCAGCTACTGGCAGCTCTGGCTGGGCGTATCGATGTTGGGGAAAATCGTGCGCGCGTCGGCACCGTGCGACCATACGTTCGAGTGCGTCCCCAAACCGTCAACGCTAATTCGGAAATAATACTTGTTCAATGGGTTCTGAGACGCGCTCACGTCGATGTCATTAAACAACCAGCGCGGATGCGATACTCCCCCTGTGCTTACGATCGCCTTCTGGCCAACACCAACCTCCCTCTGCGGATCGTTGTTCAGCGATCGGAAGAGCCTGACCGTATAGTTCGCATCCAGAGGGGCCGACTGCAACGTCCCCACGGCAAACAGGTCCGCTCCTATGTTAACCAGGCTGGCCTCGACTACTGGCTTCGGATTCCCCTGCGCGTCGTGCGGAAACACGATCTCGATCCGCGCGTCCGCCTCCGTCCCCAACGGCCCCAACCCTGTCGGCACATCCTGCTGCGGGAAGATCGTCCTCGCGTCCTCTCCGTGCGACCATACGTTCGTGTTGGTCGCCACCTTATCGACGCCCAAAGTGAAATAATACTTGTTCAGGGGATCGACAGCCCCTGACACGTCGACGTCATTCCATTGCCACATTGTGATGTTCTGGCCTCCTTGCTGGATTAGTTTGGGCGTGCCCAAACCCACGAACTGCGACGGATCCGAATTAGCGCTTCTGGACAGGCCCACCGCGTTGTTGAAGGCGCAGGGAACGGGGATCAGGGTGTTAGGGTAGAACAAGAAGGCCCCGATGTTGGCGAGCGTGGCCTGGCTGACTGGGCGCAGATTGCCGCCTGGATCGTGCGGGAAGACGATTTCCATCTTGGCGTCGACGGCAGTAACGGGACCAGGCGGAACAGGTGTGGACGATGGCGTCGGCGTAGGCCCTGGTGGCGAGGGAGTTGCTGTAGGCCCTTCAAGCGCACACTTCACCGCATCGACCTCGACCGCTCGCACTATCGATTCGTTTCCGGGACGGGTGTCCCTTATCCAGAGCGCCGTTTTGGGAGCAAAGGTGACGGTATCGAGCTCGGCATCCTCAAACGTGGCGTTCTCTACGAAAGCGATGGGGTTAAGGATGCTGCCGTCCTTCCTCGCACAGAAGACCTGACCCTGGCTCGCATTTAACAGGTAGAGGGCATTGGCGTCGGCGACGACGACCCCTGAGTTATCTCCGAAATTCCTGTTGAGCACACTGAAGGAACCCAGTAGAGTCCCGGTCTGGTTGTAGTGGAAGACCACATCGGAAAGGTCGGGGCTTAGCCACAGGGTACCATCATCGCGATCGATATCCAACCCGTCCAGCAAGGGAGCAAATCCATGCCCCTTGATCTCGGCGGGGGTGAAGCGCAGGGTAGCCGCAGCGGTGCCTGCCGCCTTGTCTAGAACAGCCGTATACACGCTTCCCGACACCGTTCCAATCCAGAGTTGGTTGTTCTTGGCGTCCCAGGAGAGGGCTCCGATACCCTCCTCCTTGTTCTCTGGCCAGGACAGGATGGCCGGCACAGTGATCTGCCCCAGTACACTTCCGTCGGCAGGATTGACACGTATAAGGACGTTGCTACGTGTGCAGGCCAGTAATAACTCGCTTCCATCCAGGGCGATTCCCACGGTTAAGCCAACGTATGACAGGCCATCAACTGTCTGAGAGCAGGCGGGCACGGGAGGGTTCACCGTGATGGTCCTGAGGACATCGCCGGTGGCCGCCATGCTCGGCTGGTGCTGTTCGCCCACCACGGCCAGCACAGCCAACACAACCGATACACTTAACGCGTAGCGAAGGTGCCCTGAGACTGCGTTGGCAATTGTCCGCGCGACTGATCGCAGCATTCTCTCTTCTCCTTCAATACACAGGATTCGCTATCCTGGCTGGTCCTTCCTCGTCACCGGCAACTCTGGGATGAAGCAGGCATGTTTCGACAACGGTCATTTTGGCTGCACGAAACGTGCCGGCTTTCAGGAAACATCAGAGACTGATTCTGATTCCATGGCTGTTGTTGAAATCAGCAAAACGCCAGAGTATAATCAGCCCCAAGCGGCAGGCTAGCCTCTTGGACACAATTAGCAGCACGTCTGTCGAGTTTCTAGCGCACAATTCTCAACTTGCCCCAGAATCGTCCAAATTGGAGCGTGACCTGACCCTATGCAAGACACATTGGTAACAGGAAGTGACCTGTTGACAGCCTTTGCCCAGAAGTCAATCGACCAAGAGTGGTCCTTCGCAGATTGCAAACCCTCCGACACCGCCAAGTGGACACACGCATACCACAGGTACCCAGCCAAGTTTATTCCGCAACTGGTTGAGAAGCTCTTTGATGAGTACCTGCACGGCCCCACGGCGTCAGTGAACGATCCCTTCATGGGCAGCGGCACGACGGTAGTCTCGGCGGTTTCGAGAGGCTACTACGCCAGCGGCACGGACATCAATAGGATAGCCTTCCTGATAGCAGCAGCCAAAGCCAGACCAGTAGACCCGCAGCATCTGGAAAAGAAGCTGGGCGACTTCTTCGCCCAGCTAGCCTTTCTTGGTCAGGAAAGCAAGAATTGCGCGTCGGCACATAGTGATATCGAGCCTTTAGTGCCGGCAAAGCATTTAGAAAGAATAAGGTACTGGTTTTCGGAAGGCAATATCGTAAAGCTGGGGCAGATATACAGGATAATGTCGCAAGAGGAAGACGACACTATCAAGAATTATCTCCTGGTCTTCTCG
>JAMDCE010000184.1:693-17466 GCA_023489135.1 Chloroflexota bacterium | reverse complement strand
CACGCGCAGGTTAAGCTGCTGTACGACGTCTACCACGCCCAGATGACGGAAGGCAATCTAATCAACACCATCGTCGGCTGCCTGGGGCAGATCGGACACATCCAAATAGCCGACGTGCCCGGCCGCCACGAACCGGGCACCGGTGAGATCAACTTCGCGGCCGTGCTTGACACCGTGGACAAGCTGGCTTACCACGGCTACATCGGACTCGAGTACGTGCCCTCGCGGGAAACAGACATGGGCCTCGAATGGTTGCCGAGGGAAGCGAGACTCGACCATTGAGAATACTCAAAGAGGAGATCCTGGGGTCGCTCCCTCCCATTTGGCCCCAAGACCTGCGGAGCGAGATCCAGGCCCTGGTACGCGAGATGAGGCAGAAGATCGTCGTCCTGGACGATGACCCCACCGGTACTCAAACGATTCACGGGGTTCCCGTGCTAACCGAGTGGTCGGTCGATTCTTTAGCCGGTGCTCTGAGCGAGCCGGACAGCGTGTTTTATATCCTCACCAACTCCCGCAGCCTTTCCCTGCCGGAGGCCCAGCGCATCAACAAGGAGATAGCCGCCAACCTGAGGGCGGCGAGATCGGTATCCGGACGGGATTTCGTGGTAGTCAGCCGCGGCGATTCCACCCTCCGGGGCCACTTTCCCGGTGAAGTGGAAGCGCTGATGGCCGGGTTGGGCCAGGCTTTCGACGGCATCCTCATCGTCCCCTTCTTTCTGGAAGGGGGAAGGTTCACGGTAGACGACGTACACTACGTGGCCGAGGGCGAATGGCTCATTCCGGCCGCCGAAACCGAGTACGCTCGCGATGCCGCTTTCGGCTACCAGAGCTCTAACCTGCGCTCCTGGGTCAGCGAGAAGCACAAGGGTGTGATGCAGCCCGGGGATGTCGCCTCCATTTCCCTGAAAGAGCTTCGGTTGCGCGGCCCGGAGTGGGTGGCCGCAGCGCTGGCACCGCTTCGTGATGGGCAGATGTGTGTGGTCAACGCCGCATCATACCGAGACTTGGATGTAGTGGTGGCCGGGTTGTTGCGGGCGGAGGCAGGTGGCCGCCGGTTCATCTATCGGACAGCAGCTTCCTTTATCCGGTCCAGGGCAGGGATAGCCCCCCGAGACCTCCTTGCGGGCGCCGACCTCTCGACCGGCAGCAACAAGAACGGCGGGCTCATCATCGCCGGATCATACGTGCAGAGGAGCTCGGCCCAGATCGAGACCGCTCGCTCCCTGCCGGGAGTTACCGGTCTGGAGCTCTCGGTGGAGAAGGTAATTGATCCGTCCACCCGGGACGCGGAGCTGGTCCGGATGTCCAAAGAAATCGACGAGGCCCTGGCCGCCGGCAATGATACCCTGGTTTACACCAGCCGCCACCTGGTCACGGACAAAGATGGCACTTCGGCGCTGCAGATCGGGCAGACCATCTCCGGCGCATTGGTCGAACTGGTCGACCTCCTGGCCGAACAGCCGGCCTGGATCATAGCCAAGGGAGGCATCACCTCCTCGGACATCGCTACCAAAGCGCTAAACGTGAAGCGGGCCGCAGTGCTCGGACAAAGCCTTCCCGGAGTCCCCATCTGGCGTACCGGCCCCGAAAGCCGCTGGCCGGGAATGATCTACGTAGTCTTCCCCGGCAACGTGGGCGGCCCCGAGACCCTGGCGGACATGGTTCGCATCCTAAGGGGGGAGCCTTAGCCCATCTTAACCCCCGGAGGGATCGCCGCCTCGCAGGGCACGCCCGTCATGCACAACCCGCAGCCCGGGTATTTCCCCAGATACCCTTCGGAGGCTCGTTCGGCAACCCAGGGCTTCAGCTCGCTCTCATTGTAATCGCGACAACGAATCTTGTCGTGGCCGTCTGAGGACAAGGCGCCGTGGGGGCAACGCTCGATGCACACCCCACAAGACCCATCATCATAGAACGGACAATAGGCGTGGTGATCGGAATACGGTCGGGGGGAAGCGGGTAAGGCCGCCTCGACCACCACACTCCCGAGCCGGTGCGCCACCCCCTTCGGCGTGATGAGCGCATCCGTGAGGCCGAACGTGCCCAATCCGGCCGCGTAGGCCATGTGACGCTCTGACCAGTTAGAGGCCCTGCCATTGCTGAGCAACAGGGTCTTGAAGAACGGCTTCAGGCTGGGGGACAGGGCACGGTAGCCACGATCTTCAAGGAAGCCGACGAGGAAATTCTTGAGGCTCGTGATGAGCTCCTCGCCGTACCAGCGGGTCTGGTTCCAGCGCACGGAAGGGCCGACCGTCATTTTAGCGTTGGAGACCCTCGTCTCCTCGGTGATAGGAAGGACAAATGATACGACCGTGAGAGGTGACACCGGTTTCTCGCCGCCGCCCACCTCTGCGAGATGCAGCTGCATGGCCTCGCGAGGGGTGAAGTGACTACCGTCGACCGCCTTCTTGTACTCCAGGAACAGAGGGTCATCCCCGTCGGCAAAGCCAACCAGTGGCTCGTCGAATATGCGGCTCCCATCTATGGCCAAGCGGTTTCTCTCCGATTCGGCCACGAATCCCTTGATCACGTCCACGATTTCCTTCTGCAAGCCCACCATAGTCGCGTCCATACGCCTCTCCTTTCTCGTAAAGCAATCGGCCATTCTTGAGCGCCTATGCGCCCGCCCGCGCGGGTATGATAGCAGGGGCAGAAACGGAATACAAGCAATCGTCGTGCAGTTCTGATTATTGACTGTTATACCATTTGGCGGCGGATCCACCCTATAATAGCGCTTCGCGTCTTCGCGTGAGGCACCTGTCGTACCGCCCGTGCCCCGGCGGGGGACAAGCCCCCGCGCTACAGACTACAGACCAGGGAGGTTTTGATAGCGCTCTTTGCGGTGAGCAAACGCGTTGCCGCGCAAGTTTTCGGCCGCCTTACCTCTACGCCGCTGCCTTCTTCACCAGCGGCGCGTTTGCCACGTTTTGCGGCTTGCCTTCCAGGCGCGCCTGGATATTGGCGATGGTCACGTCGACAATGCGATGGAGCGCTTCTCGACTGTAGAAGGCAATGTGAGGCGTAATGACCACGTTCTCACGCCTCATCAGGACGTGGTGTCGCAGCAGCATTCTCAGGCTTTCCTCCGCCGCGGGGGTTCCCAGAAGCTGCTTCTCTTCCATGATCAGATCTTCCCCTTCCAGAACGTCAAGGCCGGCGCCTGACAGAATTCCCTCGTCCAGCGCGGCGATTAGCGCCTGGGTATCTACCAGTGCTCCTCTGGCCGTGTTTATCAAGATCGCCCCCCGCTTGATGAGCCTTATGCTGTCCTTGTTGATCAGGTGGAAGGTGCGGGGAGTCAAAGGGGCGTGCAGAGAGATGATATCCGTCGACCGCAACAAGTCATCCAGCGGCGCGTACTCGAAGCCAAGCACCTCGGACACCAGACGATTAGGCTTGGGGTCGTAGGCCGCCACGCGCATGCCGAATCCCTTAGCTATCCGAATCACGTGCAACCCGATCGCGCCGGCACCCACGACGCCCAGCGTCTTGCCTTTCAGATCGAAGCCTTCCAGTCCTTCCAGCGAGAAATCGCCTCTCGCCGTCCGCACGTACGCCTTGTGAATGTTGCGCGAAAGCGCCAGCATCAGACCGAAGGTGTGCTCCGCCACCGTCGTTTCGCCGTAGTAGGGAACGTTCGAGACGACGATGCCTCGCCGGTTGCAGGAGTCTAGGTCGATGTGATCGTAACCCGTCGACCTGGTGGCAATCATTTCCAATTGTGGAAGCTGGTCGACGAAATCAGCCGTTACCTGGGAATGGATGAAGACCGACAGGATATTGGCATCCTGGATGCTCTTGAGCGCCTGGCCGTCGACCACTCCGTGGAAGAAAGCCAGTTCGTAGTCACCGAGCGCTTTTTGGAACTCCTCTCGCTCCCAATCCTCAACTTCGAAGAAAGCAATCCGCTTTCGGTTCTTGGATTTCACTTCTCACCTCGCCCCACCCTTCACCGGGTTGTTTATCGAACTCCTCACCAAGTGCAAGGTATGTGCCATTCAAGCTCGAAGGGTACCCCACGCGCAAACTCCGTCCACATCGATCCGCGAGGCGGAAAACAGTGCGAGCGTGAGAGCGACTGTCCCCCGCGGCGACCAATCACCCGCAAGCTCGCCATCCCGCCATGTAGTCACGCAGACAATCAAGCCGGTTGCTTAGATTATGTTAAACAAACAGGCCACGATCCCAATCCGCACGCGGCATGACGCTAAAGCAGGCGTGCCGGCGCCTGAGCGAGTTTTCAAAATTCGTCGAAATTTGGTCCAAAATCTATTGACAATCCCACGATATGGTGTAGAATACCAATCGGTGGGGAAATGTGGGGTGTGGTGGGGACAACCCTCCTGGCTGGGGGGTTGTCCCCAAATTTTTATCAACACTTCCTCGCTCGTGCAAGTTCCCCGACAGGCCCCGATATGCGCACTCGATGAGATGTATCGGGGCAGGAGGTAGGCCGCAACGGCCAAGAAACCTACCTATGTTCATGGGCGAGTTCGAGCACTCGGTGGACGAAAAAGGCCGATTGGCCATTCCGGCCAAGTTCCGTGGCAAGTTTGCCGACGGGCTGGTCGTCACGCGCGGGCTCGATAAGTGCCTCTGGATATTCACTACCGCCGGATGGTCCACCTTGGCAGAGAAGATCGCCAAGCTGCCACTCTCCCAGGCCAACGCGCGCTCCTTCCAGCGAATGATGTTCTCCGGCGCCGTCGACTGCCAGCTCGATCAGCAGGGGCGCTTCGTCCTTCCGGGCTTCCTGCGATCCTATGCCGATATTGGCGACGAGGCGGTGATAATTGGCGTGCTGGGTCGAGTGGAGATCTGGTCCAAAGCACGCTGGGAAGAAACCAAGGCCAGGGTTGAGGGAGAGGGTGACGCCATAGCCGAGCAGCTGGCCGATCTCGGAATTTGAACGCCGCGGACGGAGCGCTCGTGGCCGAAGACTCGTTGCACCTACCGGTCCTGTACCAGGAAGTCCTCGATGCTTTGCAACCGGGGCCGGGCCGGAATTTCATAGATTGCACGCTGGGATTGGGCGGCCACGCAAAGGGCATACTCGAGCGATCGAGCCCCGACGGTCGCCTTTTGGGCATTGAAGCAAATCCGGAGTCGTTGAGGCTGGCGGCCCGCCGTCTTGAAGCCTATCGGGATCGATGCACCCTGGTCAACGACAATTATGTCAACGTGGCGAGAATCGCAGAGGAGCAAGGCTTCCTCCCCGTCGACGGCGTGCTGTTCGACCTGGGGATTTCCAGCTTCTTGCTGGAGGGACTGGAGCTGGGTTTCAGCTTCCGCATCGATTCCCCACTCGACATGCGCTTCGATCCCAGACAGACCGAAACCGCCTACGACGTGGTGAACAGACTGTCGGAGGCCGAGCTGGCCGACATCCTCTACCGCTATGGGGAGGAACCGCGAGCGAGGAAAATAGCCCGGGCCATCGTGAAGGCGCGAAGTAAGGCCGAGATTGGGACGAGTCGAGATCTGGCCGCGGTGATCGAGCGTGCCGTGCTGCCGGAGCGCGGGCGGGTGCACCCGGCCACTCGGGCTTTCCAGGCCATTCGCATCTTCGTGAACCGAGAGCTTGAGAACGTTCAGTCGGGCCTGGAACAGGCGATCGATCTGTTGAGAGCAGAAGGGCGCCTGGCGGTCATCTCGTTCCATTCGCTGGAAGATCGTGTCGTAAAGCAGTTCCTGGCCCAGGAAGCGCGGGGCTGTGTCTGCCCGCCGCGACTGCCGGCCTGTATTTGCGGGCACAAGCCGCGCCTGAAGATACTTACCAAGAAACCGATCGTTCCACCGGAGGCAGAAATCCGTCAGAACCCGCGCAGCAGGAGCGCCAAGCTGCGAGTGGCGGAGAGGCTATAGAGGAGGGAGTTGGATTGTCTTTCGGGCTTACGCGAGCATTCCCACTCGGGCGCAAACGAATTGAGCCTCGTTCTCTCAGTCTGTCGGTCGTTTTCGGCTCGGCCCTCCTTCTGGCGACTTTCATGAGCCTGCTATACCTCAACCAGGCCAGCACTGTCGCCACCACCGGCTACGATATCAAGAAGCTAGAAGAAGACAAGGCGCGCTGGGAGATGCGCAACGAGCAACTGCGCCTCACTCTAGAACAACTCCGGTCACTCGACAGGGTAGAAAGGGAGGCCTCGTCTCGCCTGAAAATGGGTCCGCCCACCAAGGTTCTGTTCCTGAACCCCGACGTTGCTTCAAGAGAGGGACCGAGCGCCCCTTCAGGTGCCCAACCCAGTTTGCAGCATGACTCGGAATCCGGCGGCACCTGGTGGGAAGGACTCCTGGGATTGTTTCGCTAAGAGCCCCTAACAATACTGTAGCGCGGGGGCTTGTCCCCCGCCGGGGCACGGGCGGGGGACAAGCCCCCGCGCTACAGCCGAGGAGATTTTGATAGGCATTTTAGACAGGAGAGAAGGCAGGGGTGAACGAGCTCGAGGAAAGACGCTGGCGACTATACACCATTATGGCGGTGATCATCGGCTGCATCCTCGTCATTGCCGGCAGACTGTTCTATCTGCAAGTGGCGCAACACGACTACTACCGGTCACTGGCGAAGGAAGAGCACTGGCGAGAAGTAGCCCTACCCGCCAAGCGAGGGTCAATATGGGATTCCGGCGGCCACAGGTTCGCGGCGAGCGTCGCCTACGAATCCCTTTACACGGTGCCTTCCCAGATGGACAATCCCAGCAAGACCGCCCGCGTCCTGTCCACTCTCCTCGATGTCCCGGTAGAACGGATAGAGTCCCTTTTTTCCACCCAGCAGAAGTCCCCAGTTCTGATCAAGGCTTTGCTTTCGGCGGATAAGGCCCAGGAAATCCGAAACGAAATGACCCGGCAGAAATTGTGGGACGTGTACCTCGAGCCGCAATTCAGGCGCGTCTACCCCGAGGGCAGCGTGTCTTCTCAGTTGATAGGATTGGTGGGCAAAGACGACAACGGCCTGACGGGCGTCGAGGCCCAGTTCGACGGCGACCTTGCCGGCAAGGCGGGCTCACTCCTGGCCGAACGCGACACCGGAGGGGACGAGATAGCGCTCAGTACCGGCCAGTACCGCGCGCCGATCGACGGCTCGGACGTGGTGTTGACCCTGGATCGCTACGTCCAAAGAGTAATCGACAAGGAGCTGGACGCGGCCATCCAAAGTCACCAGGCCGCCGGGGGCACGATCATTGTGCTGGAGCCGAACACGGGGGCGGTGTTGGGAATGGCCGTTCGCCCTACTTTCGACCTGAACGATCCCGATCTCTTCCACCCCAGCCGCGCGCCGCTGTACCGGAACCGGGCCGTCTCCGACGTCTGGGAGCCGGGATCGGTGTTCAAGATAGTGACCATGGCGGCCGGCCTTGATACTGGCACGGTCACCCCCGATCACGCCTTCGAGAACAAGGGCGCCTTCACCTACGGGGGCGGCACCGTGAGGAACGTGGTGACCCGAGTCGGTCCGGAAACGATGACGCAGGTGCTCCAGAGGTCGTCGAACATCGGCGCCGCATACGTCAGCACCAAGATGGGTGCCGAGCGCTTCTATCAGTACGTTAAGGCCTTTGGATTCGGCCAACCCACCGGCATAGATCTCCCCGGTGAATCGCCCGGAATAATGAGAACGCCGGGCCAGCCCAACTGGTATCCCTTCGACCTGGCCACGAATTCCTTTGGACAAGGCATCTCCGTGACGCCGATTCAGATGGCAACGGCCGTGGCAGCCGTCGCGAATGGCGGCCTTCTTATGAAGCCATACGTGGTCTCACAGGTAATTGGGAAAGAAGGACAGGTGCGCCGCTACGATCCCACGATAATCCGGGAGGTCATCTCCCCCGATACCGCCCGAACGCTCAGGGATATGCTCGTCTCGGTGGTGGAGCAAATGGAAGACGGCCAGGTGAAAGCTGCCAAGGTTCCGGGATACCTGACGGGAGGAAAGACGGGCACGGCCGAAATTCCCACCACCGGCGGCTACACCGGGACTGATACGGTGGCCTCTTTCGTCGGATTCGGGCCGGCGGATAATCCCCAATTCGTGATACTGGTGAGGATAGACTCACCCAAAGACACGCCGTGGGGAGAGACCGTCGCGGCACCGGTCTTTAGAAAAGTGGCCCAGCAATTGCTGCCTTACCATAAGATCCCTCCCACGGGGCAGTTGGCGGCCCGGAGGTGATCTGAAGAACGGTATTTAGACCGAGGCGGTCTCGGAGACCGCCTCGGTCTGAGCCCTGCACTGGAGCGGTTTTCGATTAGCCTTGGCAACCGGCAGCGCGGGGGCTTGTCCCCCGCCGGAGGGGTGCGGCACCAATGCCCAAGCAAACTGGAAATGGAGCGCCCTGATCATGCACCCGGAACAACCGTTATGATAAAATACCGGGCGAGAACGCCTAAACGCTTGAGAAGTCAAGAATGATACCACTGTCAAAAGTTCTAGAGGGAATCGAAGATTTCTCCCTGCCTTATCGGCCTGCGCCGGGCATCAAGTTCACCGGCGTCGGCAACGATTCGCGACTGCTGCAGCCGGGGAGCCTCTTCGTCGCTCTAAGGGGCGAGCGAGACGGGCACGATTTCATACCCGGCGCTTTTGCGAGGGGAGCACGAGGCGTACTGGCCGAACGCGTCATTCCAATGGAAGGCTGGCTTCCGGAGGATCAGCGAGTCGACTTCGCCTACATCGTGGTACCGAACAGCCTGGAAGCGCTCCAAAAGCTGTCCACCTACTGGCTGGCACAGCACCGAGTAGACGTGATCGGCGTTACCGGAAGCCTGGGCAAGACGTCGACCAAAGAGATGATCGCCACGGTGCTGGAGCAAAGATTCCGGGTGCTGAAGAACGAGAAGAACCTGAACAACGAAATCGGCCTGCCCCTCACCGTTCTGAACATCAATGCGCGCCACGAGAAGGTGGTGCTGGAAATGGGCATGTATGCCCTGGGCGAGATAGCGGCCCTGTGCCACATCGCGAAGCCTCGCGTCGGAGTGGTAACCAACGTGGGGCCAACCCACCTCGAACGGCTGGGAACCATCGACAGGATCGCTCAGGCCAAATCGGAGATGATCCAGGCGCTGCCGGTCGACGGCCTGGCGATACTGAACGGCGACGACCCACGGGTGCTGGCCATGCGAGCCCTGGCCGGTTGTCCGACCATGACCTACGGGTTGGGAGATGATCGCGACATCAGGGCCACGAACGTCGTCAGCAACGGGCTGAAAGGTCTGGAGTTCACATTGATCTACGCCGGAGAGACGGCTGAGGTCCGGACTCCTCTCCTCGGCAGGCACAGCGCCTATGCCTGCCTGGCAGCCGTCGCGGTGGGAATCGCCAGTGGAATGTCTGTAGGCGAGGCGGCGGCGGCTCTGGCCAGGCCGCCCAGCACCGTCCGGGTCGAGGTGAAGCCGGGGCTGAATGGCTCCACTGTTATCGACGACTCTTACAACGCCAGCCCTCTGTCGATGATCGCCGCCCTGAGCGTGTTGGCCGAGATGCCCGGCAAGAAAATAGCTGTTCTCGGAGACATGTTCGAGCTGGGAAGCTACGAGGAGCAGGGTCATCGCGAGGTTGGAGAGCAGGCCGCTATGGTAGCCGATGAGCTGATCGTCGTCGGACAGCGGGCGCGCTGGATCGGAGACGAGGCGGTCACCAGGGGCCACCGCAAAGTGATGTTCTTTGAAAGCACGGCGCAGGTCCAAATCCAGCCCGGAGCAGGAGAATTCATCCTGGTAAAGGGTTCCAGAGGGATGCGAATGGAAGAAATCGTTGGCAAGCTGCTGCTGCCGGCGCCTCAGGGAAACGAGAGTTAGGAGAGACCGTGTTAGATTCAGCGGCTTCGGCAGCCAACGTCTTGCTCCTCACCCCACTGGCCTTTGCCGCGGCCGTGGCGTGGGCACCCTGGTTAATCGGGCAATTGACGCGGCTCAAGCTGGGAAAAGCGATCCGCGTCGACGGCCCCCAGAGCCACATGGTCAAGGCCGGCACGCCGACCATGGGCGGATGGCTGATGGTGGCGACGACCTCCGTCCTGACGCTGATCTTCGTTCGCGACATCGTGGTTTGGCTGCCGCTCCTTTTCGCTATGATCGCGTTTGCCCTCTACGGTACGCTCGACGATTACACCAACATGCACAGCAAAGAGGGGCTGGGGCTGAAGGTGCGCTACAAGTTCATCTGGCATACCGGCATCGCCCTGATAGTCGGACTGATGCTCTATTCCCTGTCCGGCGTTCACGCCGTGGCCATACCCGGATGGGGAACGCTCGATATTGGCTGGGGCATCGTGCCCCTGGCCGCCCTGGCCATCTTCAGCACCACCAGCGGGGTCAACGAAATCGACGGGCTGGATGGTCTGGCGGCCGGAACGACGGCGCTTTCCTTTGGCGCATACCTGGCCATCGCGCTCCTGCGAGGACAAAACGAGATAGCAGCCGCCTGCGCGATCATCATCGGCACAATGCTGGCGTTCCTGTGGTTCAACGTCCACCCGGCCCGGGTGTTTATGGGCGACACCGGCTCCCTGGCGCTGGGCGCCGCGTTAGCCACCGTCGCCCTGCTAACCGGCTGGGTGCTGCTCCTCCCGATCATCGGCATCGCCATCGTGGCCGAGCTGCTCTCCGTGATTATCCAGGTAGCCTATTTCAAGGCTACCAAAGGAAAGCGCATCTTCAAGATGAGCCCGCTGCACCACCACTTCGAGTTGAGCGGATGGCCCGAGGTGCAGGTAGTGCAGCGGTTCTGGCTGGTGGCCGCCCTGGCAGCGGTGGCCGGGGTTATCATCTCGCTGTACTAGAAGAGGGATGCTCGTGGGGAACTTCTCTGGCAAGCGCGCGACTCTGGTAGGACTCGCGCGAACCAACATCAGTCTGGCGCGGTTCCTGGTAGACCAGGGCGCCGACGTCACTTTCAGCGAAATGAAGACGGAGGATGAGCTCAAACCGGAGATCGAGGCGCTTCAAGGACTTCCGGTGCGCCTCTCGCTGGGAGGGCACAGGGATCAGGACATCCTGGGAGCCGACGTTATCTTCGTCACTCCCGGAGCGTCCCGCTCGATCCCGTGCCTGGTGCGAGCGCAAGACAGGGGCATTCCCATTAGCAGCGAGATCGAGCTTCTTTTCGAGCTGTGCCCGGCGCCGATCATAGGAATCACCGGCAGCAGCGGCAAGACCACCACTACCACACTCGTCGGAGAGATTCTAAAAGCGGACGGCCGCCACGTTCTGGTGGGAGGCAATATCGGCACGCCTTTGATCGACCGGCTCGACGAGATCGGCGCCGATTCCTGGGTTGTCCTGGAGCTCAGCTCATTTCAGCTGGAGTACATGGCCAGAAGCCCGCGCATCGCCGCCGTCACCAACATCACCCCCAACCACCTCGACCGGCACGCCACCTTTGAGGCCTACGTGGAGGCCAAGAAGAACATCGTGCGCTTCCAGCGGCCGGGGGATTGCGCAGTGTTGAACCTCGACGACCCCGAATCGTGCGGTCTCGCCCCCGATGCTGCCGGTGGCGTTCTGTTCTTTTCCCGATTCAGCGAGGTGCGGGAAGGCGCCTTCCTGCGAGATGACGCCATTCTGGTGCGCTACATGGGACTGGAAAGGACCATCTGCACGGTGGCCGAGCTCGGGCTGCGCGGCAAGCATAACGTCGAGAACGCCCTGGCGGCCGCGGCGACTTCGACTGCGGCGGGGGCAAAGCCCAGCAGCATCGCCGCGGTCCTCACCAGCTTCACCGGTGTAGAGCATCGGCTCGAGCTGGTGCGCGAGGTCGGCGGAGCGAAGTTCTACAACGACTCAATCGCCACCACGCCGGAACGCACCATAGCCGGACTGCGCTCCTTTGACGAGCCCATCGTGCTGATCGCCGGGGGCAAGAGCAAGCACCTGCCGTTGGATACCCTCGTGGAGGAAATAGGCAGCCGCGTCAGAGTCCTTATTCTTATGGGAGAGCTCGGACACGAGATCGACGAAGCGATCGGTGCCGGGAAGGTGAGCAATTCGCCGGAGAGGCATTGGTTCCCGACCATGGCGGAGGCGATTGCCAGGGCTATCCAGGTAGCAGCTCCCGACGACGTCGTCCTGCTCTCCCCCGGCGGAACCAGCTTCGACGAGTTCCGCGATTTCGAGGACAGAGGCAATAGGTTCAAGCAGTTGGTGAGGGAAGCAAGCTTGTGAGCAATACCCAAGAGGAAAAAGGGGTAACCCGGGGGAGCCCGGACTTCATCCTGCTGGCGGTGATCGCGGTGCTGCTGATCGTAGGGGTAAACATGGTCTACAGCTCCAGCTTCGTAGTCGCGCACAATAACCCTCTGTACCGCAGCGATACCTACTTCCTGGTTCGACAGATCATCTGGGTAGGGGTCGGCGTGGCCTTAATGCTGGCTTTAATGCAGATTAACTATCATCGTTGGAAGCGTTTTACGGTGCCGGCGATGGTTATCATAGTAGCTCTCTTGTTGGCGGTGCTGCTAACCAGGTTGGGGCATAGCGCCTATGGTGCACAGCGATGGTTGTACCTGGGACCGCTCCCCCCCATCCAACCCAGCGAGTTCGCCAAGCTGGCGCTGGTGTTATACCTCTCCGATTGGCTTTCGCGTCGCAGCGACCGGCTGAAGAACCTGTCGTACGGGGTGATGCCGTTCGCTGTGATGCTCGGCACGATCGCCGGGCTGGTGCTGCTCCAGCCGGACCTGGGGAGCGCGTTTGTGATAGTCCTAAGTGCGGTGTGTCTGTTCTTCCTGGCCGGGGCCGATCTCCGCCACTTTTTCGCCGGCCTGGCCGCGGGCGCTGCGGCTCTGGTGCTGGCGATCACCAGCACCGGCTACCGCTCGGATCGAATCGCCGCCTTCCTCGATCCCCAGCAAGACCCCCTCGGAATCGGCTGGCACATCATCCAGTCGCAGATCGCGCTGGGCTCCGGGGGAATCTTAGGATTGGGCCTGGGAGCCAGCCGCCAGAAGTTCTATTACCTTCCAAGCGCGCATACGGATGCGATATTCGCCGTCATCGGCGAGGAGCTCGGGCTTCTCGGAACGCTCTTCGTGCTGGCGCTTTTCGGCTTGTTCGCCTACCGCGGATACCGCATAACCCAGCAGGCTCCCGATACCTTCGGCTCTCTTCTCGCCGCGGGCGTGACCTCCTGGATCGTTTTCCAGGCCCTGATCAACATCGGGGTCGTTACCGCCACGCTGCCTTTTACCGGCATCCCACTGCCGTTCGTTAGCTATGGCGGGTCCTCGATGATAGTATCGTTCGCAGCCGTGGGCATCTTGATGAACGTGTCGAGATATCGGAGCGGCTTCAGGCCGGAGAAGAATCGCAACCGAGGGGCCGAGCCTCTGGCGCGGGCGGCCGCTCGCTCGGCAGCCGGTTCTTCAGCTATTGGGAGGTTGTAGTTGGGAGGGGTAGGGGACAAATGCAAGTAGAGCTTCCATTCCTGTACTTGCTGGCTGTAATTCTGTCGACGTGGGGGGTAGTGGGGTTCGCCCGCGGAGCCCTGCCCGAGGCGGTAAATCTGGCCGGCATATTCATCTCGTGGGTTTTCGTGGCCACGTTGGGGCAGTCGGTCCTGGATCTCGTCAACAGGCTGGCGCGAACCGTGCTTTTCTTGGTCAAGGGAGGTCTGGATGCCGAAAATCCTTCCAACGTCGTGCGGAGCCTCAGCGGAGTGCGTCTGGTCGACACCGGCCAGCCCCAGATGGGGCTGGCCATCCTATTCATCGTGATGGTGACCGCCTTCTTCGTATTCTCACGGCGCTTCGAGTCCCGAAGGACAAACATCGTGGCGAAGGTTCTGGGCTCCATATCGGGGGCGCTTAACGGCTACCTCGCGGCCTTCGTGATCTTTCAGGCGCCCTCCCCGAAAGCGGAAATGGTCGTGACGATTGGCGCCCCCTCGGTCAGCGGCGCCGACTCACTAGGTCCATACCTCTCCGGCTTGGTGATAGTGGCCGTAGGTCTCATAATCGTCGTCGGACTGATGGTGAGTATGCGCTCATCCCGTTCGACCGGTGGCACGCAATTCGCAGGAAGAAGGAGAGGATAAGAGGTGGGCATGCTCGACGGGAAACGGCGCATACATCTGGTCGGGATTGGTGGAACAGGAATGAGCTCGCTGGCCAAGGTCCTCCACGAGGCCGGATTCGAGGTCTCGGGCTCGGACTTGAATCTATCCCAGGCGGCCCAGAGCCTGGCTCGGCTGGGCGTTAGAGTCCGGCAAGGGCACGTCGGGGCACACGTGGAGGGCAGCGAGCTGGTTGTGGTGTCCTCCGCTATCCCCACCGCCAACCCCGAGATCATTAGAGCCAACGAGCTGGCCATTCCGGTGGTGAAGCGGGCGGAAATCCTGGGAGAGCTTACCAGATCCAAGCGGAGCATCCTGATCGCCGGCACCCACGGTAAGACCACTACCACCTCGATGATCGCCGTCACCCTGGAGCAAAACGGGCTGTCCCCGACGATGCTGGTGGGCGGAGAGGTAGCCGATCTGGGCACCGGCGCCAAACTGGGAACCGGCGACTACCTGGTGGCCGAGGCCGACGAGTTCGATGCCACTTTTCTCAAGCTGTCCCCCTGGATCGCGGTGGTCACCAACGTCGAGGCCGACCACCTCGATTTCTACCCTGACTTCGAGGCCATCGTCGCCGCCTTCGACCGGTTCTTACGGCTCGTGCCCAAGGATGGATTGATGGTCCTCTGCTGGGACGATCCGACCTTACCTAAGCTGGCCGCCAAACTGGACGTCGCCACCGCCTCCTACGGTTTCTCTCGATCCGCCGAGTGGAGAGCCATCAACATCCGCCGGAACTCGACCGGCGGCAACAGCTTCACCGCACTCCGGCGTGGCGAGCGATTTGGACGCTTTGCCCTGTGCATCCCGGGACGGCACAATGTGCTCAATGCGCTCGCCACCATAGCCGTGGCAGACCGCTTGGGTCTGACCGCCGACCGGATCGCCGGCTCATTGGCACGCCTCAAGGGTGCGCTGCGACGCTACGAGTACAAGGGGACGGCCGGAGGTGTCGTGGTCTACGACGACTACGCCCACCACCCCACTGAGGTCGCGGCCACCCTCAGGGCCGCCCGGGAAAGACACTCGGGGCGGATTTGGGCCGCCTTTCAGCCCCATACCTACAACCGGACCAAGCACATGCTGGACGATTTCGCCCGCGCTCTAGAGATTGCCGATCGCGTGGTGGTGACCGACGTGTACGTTCCGGCCGGGCGAGAGGTAGAGACCTTCGGCGTGTCATCGAGGGACATAGTTTCACGGATGAACCGTGGTGGGGCCCGCCACGTGGCAACCCTGGACGACGCCGTCGACCTGCTCTGTTCGGAGCTTCAGCCGGGCGATATGCTGATAACGATGGGAGCGGGGAACATCAACCGGATAGCCGGCGAGATTCTGGAGCGACTGAGCAGGGAATCACCCTAGATTGTAGCGAGGCGGTTTTCTCGCCCTCGAAGCAGGGGAAGACAATGCCAGCATGTGCACATAGCGAGAACGAACGAACCGGCATCGCGGGGAGGAACAGTTGAAATCAAACAAAATCCGGGTGGCAGTGATATTTGGCGGCAGATCGGGCGAGCACGAGGTCTCGGTCGTATCTGCCGAATCGATAATGAAGGCGATTGACCGCTCGAAATACGACGTCGTGCCCATCGGGATAACCAAAGAAGGCAAGTGGCTGATGTCCGGCGATCCCCTCGCCGAGCTGAGAGGCGCCGCGCCTTCCAGCAACGGGGCTTCCGCACTGCTAATGGACCCCACCCAAAGACGGCTGGTGGCGGCGCATCCTAGCGCCACAGGCGATGGGAACGGAATCGACGTGGTCATCCCCATCATGCACGGCACCTACGGAGAAGACGGCACCATTCAAGGGCTGCTGGAGATGATCAACGTCCCTTACGTGGGTGCCGGAGTGCTGGCCTCCGCGGTGGGGATGGACAAATCGTTGATGAAAATGGTGTTCGCGCAAAACGGCATTCCCGTCGTCGATTGGATAACCGTGATGGCCGCGGATTGGAGAGCCCATTCGGAGGCGGTTCGGCGCCGAGTCGATAAGGAGATCGGCTTCCCCTGCTTCGTGAAGCCTGCCTGTTTGGGATCGAGCGTAGGTATCTCCAAGGTAAAGGCGGCGAGCGAGCTGGAAGCGGCCATCCGTGAGGCGGCTCAATACGACCGCAAGATCGTGATCGAGAAAGGGCTTGAGAACTTCAGGGAAATCGAGTGCAGCGTCCTGGGAAACGATGCCCCTCGGGCCTCGATTCCAGGAGAGGTGATCCCCTGCAACGAGTTCTACGATTACCGGGCCAAGTACGTCGACGAAGGATCGCAGCTTATCATTCCGGCCAACCTTCCGGTCGAAGCAGTCCAGGAAGTGCAGCGTTTGGCCATCGCGAGCTTCGCCGCTATCGACTGCTCCGGAATGGCGAGGGTCGACTTCTTCGTGAGCCGGGACGGGCGGCAAGTCTTCGTCAACGAGATCAACACCATCCCCGGGTTCACCAGCATCAGTATGTACCCAAAGCTCTGGGAAGCCAGCGGAATCAGTTACTCTGAACTCATAGATCGCCTGATACAGCTGGCGATCCAGCGACACGAAGAAAAGAACGGATTAAGGACTTCCTACCAAATCTAAAAGGTGACAAATAGTGCCGGGAAGCGTGGTGCGGAGGCGGGGCAGCCGTCACCGAAGACCGAAGACCAGGCTCAAGATGCCCGGGGACGCTTCGTTCCTGCGCAAAAACTGGTCCAAGCGAGAATTGCCATGGCGGTGTAGC
>JAMDCE010000184.1:0-683 GCA_023489135.1 Chloroflexota bacterium | reverse complement strand
AGGGGAAGGGTTCTGTACTTCGCCCTGCTCTTCGCTCTCCTGTGGGCGTTGAATCACCTGTTGACATCTCCCGATTTCCAGGTTAACATCGCTCGGGTGCACGGGAACCAGCTGGTTCCCGCCGAGGAGATCGTCGAGGCAGCCTCTTTGCCCAGGGAGTCGATTCTGGCGACCGACCCCGAAAAGATCAGGGATTCAGTATTACAGCTGAAACAAATCAAGGCTGCGGACATACGCACCCGGTTTCCGAATGAGGTGCAGATCTACGTCACCGAGCGAACGCCGTCCTACATCTGGAAGGTAGGCAACACTTTGTATTTGGCTTCGGACGATGGTATATTGTTAGGAACATCCGAGACAGCCGGTCCGCTGGTTGCCCTGGTGGACGTAGATGCTCGTCAGGTAGCGGTGGGGGACGTGGTTGACGTCGACGCCCTTCTGGCGGCCTCGAAGCTCTCGCTCTTGCTCCCCCAAAAGGCTGGGATCACGCCGCGATACTTCGAGTACTCCTCGAAGGAAGGTGTGGTCCTGCCAACTGATTTCGCCGGCAGGGTGATCTTTGGCCGGGGCGAGGACCTCGATGAAAAGGTGGAGAGCTTTAGAGCGATATCGGACAAGATAAGACGGGATAACCTCAAAGTGCAGTTGATCGACTTGCGCTTCAAAGACAAGCCGACACCCAC
>JAMDCE010000029.1 GCA_023489135.1 Chloroflexota bacterium | reverse complement strand
GGATAGGATCACAGTAGAGCTAGGCGAGTATTTGAACCGGATTGCCTATCGCTTCAAGACGAAGGCGATACCGGTGCGGACAGCGGTGAAGTTCGGCGATCCGGCCGGGGAGATCGTCGACTATGCCAAAGAAAGGGAAAATGGGATCAGTCTGATTGCCATGTGCACGCACGGCCGCAGCGGGCTTAAGCGCTGGGTTTACGGCAGCGTCGCGGAACGAGTGCTCAGAGGATCCTCCGTGCCGGTTCTGCTAATTCGATCGTCGGGCGCAAAGACGGAGTAGGAAGAAGGAACGGCCTTTTTGCTGAGACCGACGCGGTCTCCGAGACCGCGTCGGTCTGGCCAACTCTATTCTACGTCGTCGTCTGGGGTGGCTTGAGGCGCAGCGAGATAACCAGGCCGATGAAGGCGACAGCGGCTGCCAGGATCAGCGCCAGGACGAACGATTGCGTCGCGTCGCGCAGATAGCCGGCGGCGCTTGGGCCAATGGCTTGCCCTATGCTGTGAACGACCGTGGTGAAGCCCATGGCTGCAGGGGCGAGGCGCGGGCCCACGTAGTCGCCGCAAGCGGCTGCCATGATTCCTGGAATGGCAGTCAGGCCAAAGCCGAAGAGAAGCGCCGAGAGCGTGACGACTACCGGCACGAATTCGGCAGGAGTGCCCCTGGCGGCCGCAAAAAGCAGTTGTGAGATTAACAGCACGCCGAAGACGCCGGCAAAGGCATATCTCCTCCCGATCCAATCGGAGATCATTCCCCACACGAAGCCGCTGGCGATAGCGCCTATGCCCACGATCACCCAAAGGTCCCCAGCTGTTTGCGCACTTACACCTAGCTCTCTGGTTAGATAGGCGGCAAAGAAGGTGGAGTAGATTGGGTAAGAGAAGCCAAAGATGATGTAGATCAGGGCAAGGTACCAGACCGTTCCTGACCGATACACCAGGCTCCATCGCAGCGGCGAGGCTGGCCCTTCCCGTACGGGAAGGGTTGGCTTGTTCTCTGCAGTTGGATTTACTTGCGGCGCCGCAGGCGCGCTGTTGGGCCTCGTCTTTATGAATATGTAGCCGATGATGCCGATGACGGCGGCGAGAATGCCGAAAAGATGCCAGCTATATCTCCAGCCTGCATCGCCATAGGTTGAGATAATGCGTGGGACCACCTGCCCGCTGGCGAGAAGGCTGATGCCGACTCCGCTGGCCGCTATGCCGCTAGCAAGGCCCCTCCTTTCCTGCTTGAACCACGCCTGAGGCAGGGCTAACGCTGGAACGTTTGCACCTCCAACGCTGAGCCCTATCAGGACCTGCATCGCCAATGCGAACTCGAAACTGGGCGCCAGACCGATGGAGAACATGGCCAGCCCGGTTAGGAGCATGAAGGTGGAGATGACGCGCTTCGGACCGAAACGCGCTGCCAGCATGCCGCCGACGAGCGTGAATACGAAGTAGCCGACGAAATTGCCCGTGGCGAGCATTCCCGCCTGAGCGTACTCAATACCAAGGCCCTTCTGCATACTAGGCAGAAGCTCTCAACCTGCTTCGATCCTTAGCCCCAGAGAGCCCATGACCGTTAGCAGGCTCACCAAAAGGATGACATAGCCATAGCGTTGAGATACTGATCGCTGCTGGGTTGCTACTTGTGTAAGCATAACCTTCTCGCTAACTTACAAATTCGCGCGGGTAAGGTTGCCGGGGCTAGCCGTGAGGTCGGCATTGTCTGTGGCAGGGGCTCTTGCTATTCCGTGGGGAATCGACCCCTACGCCTCAGGCGTAGTCTATCATCTACTGCTGCCGTATTCAAGTAGGCGCAGCCTGAAAAGCTCGACAATGGCGGTGACGATGACACCCATCCTGGCGCCAGTTTGCCTTCCAAATAACCGTGGCGGTGGTTAATGAGGAGCTAGCCCACGGCACCATTGATAGCCTAGGTGCTGCAAGAAACGAACCACGGTAGCGGGCTAAGGATCGAAGCAGGTTGAGAGCTATCTTGAGGTTAAAGTATAATTATAGACGGTAGGGAAACGAATCCGAGCCGCAGTTGCGGCTCTTTTGGCTTTAATGATTAGTGTGATGCTACGACTTAGCCTGCGCTCCAAACTGCTAATAGGGATTTTTCTCATCCTGCTGCCGATTCTGGCGCTGCTTTTCCACGACTTCCGTGCAGATTACGACAGGCGAACGCAGGCCGTCCTCGCCAGCCAGACGCAGACGGCTGAGGCGGCCAGCGCTCTGGTGGACGCTACGTTCGGCGCTGGCCTGGACGTAGCGTGGGCGCTTACCGCCGACCCCATTGTCCGTTCCTTCGACCCAGCGCGCATTGACCCCCATTTGCGCCAACTGAAGTCGTTGTATCCTCAATTCGATAGTATTGCCGTCTTCGATGCTCGTGGACGAAACGTAGGCTCTGCGCAGATGGTTACAGAGCCGCGTCTGAACGTCGCCGACCGCGATTATTTTCAAAAGGTTATGTCTACCAATAGCCCGTTCGTATCGAATGTGCTGATCTCCAGAACCACCGGCAGGTTTATTGTGGTCATGGCGGTTCCGATGCGTGGTGACGACGGAAGGCCCAACGGAGTCGTGTTTACGGCCTTGAACGTCGACATCTTCCCTCGCCTCCTGACGGAGGTTCGGCTGCAGCCTGGGCAGACGATCTTCCTGGCCGATCCAACGGGGCGCCTGGCGTTCGACACGGAAAAGCCTGAGCTTACGTGGGATGAACGAGACGTCTCGTCGTATCCTCCAATTCGCTCGACGTTGGAAGGGAGGCCCTTTGCTGGCACTGATGTTGGAGGCCCACTTGGCGGAGAACCTTCAGTCGTCACCACGACGTCCTCGAAGTACGGCTGGGTGATCGGTCTGTCGGTGCCCTCGCGATTGGCTTTCGCGCAGGTCGCGAGCGCTGTGCGAGACAAGTTGATAGGATACGTCGCTGTGGCCCTGTTGGGTATCGCGCTGGCGCTGCTGGTCGCTCGCTATCTTCTTCAACCTTTGCGAGAGCTCACGGCCAATGCGCTCGCCCTGGGGCGAGGGGACCTTCAGCGGAGAGTGAGAATTAAGACGGGTGACGAGTTGGAGACGCTGGGCGATTCGTTTAACACCATGGCCGATGAGTTGCAGCGGATGCTGCGGCTGCGAGAGGAATTCCTGCTGGTAGCGTCGCACGAGCTCAAGACGCCGCTGACGGTCATCAAGGGATACATTCAGTGGCTTATGCGGGACGAGCCCAATACGGCGCGACTGAAAACGCTGGAGACGATGCTTAGGCACGCTAACAAGATGGCCGAACTAATCGGCGAGATGCTCCAGGTGTCGCAGATTCAGGCAGGTCCCCTGGAAATTCACAAGGAGAAGCTGGACGTGGCTGGTCTGGCGCAAAAGGTTGCCGAGAGGATGCAGGGGACGACGGAGAAGCATCGGCTACTGCTTTGTTCGGCCGGCCCGGTGTGGGTGGAAGCCGACCAGGAG
>JAMDCE010000556.1 GCA_023489135.1 Chloroflexota bacterium | reverse complement strand
AGAATATCCAAATAGGCGAGGGCTATATAGTGTCAACCGCAACCCTACCCAGCTGATTTGCCGGGTACGACATGATCGAGCGTAATATCAGGTCAGGGGAAGAGAGGATTTCTGCGTGGTTGGTTCCGAGCAATCTGACGGGCCGGAGGTGCCCGATGATTATAGCATCGCCTATTTGGATATTCTCAAGGATAGACTGGATCTCGCGCGGGTACCCTTTACCGAGCGAGGCTCGCGCATTCTCGTGGAAATGGGTCAGGGGCCTTCCTCAAATGGATCGAAGAGGGAAGGTCAGAGTGTTGGCCTGGATGTGCGGATGGCTGAACGATGGACACACCTGCAGAAGAGGCTGGGGAACCACCGCACTCGCCGGCCGCTAATAGAGAATCTCCAGCCCACCGATCATTCGGGGCATCCCCTGCCGTTTACGCTCACTACCTGGCCGCACCGGCTGCTCTTGCAGACCTCCCTTGGGAGCTTCGAAATCCTGTTCGCGGATAAGGAGACCCTCTACGTGTGCTTGCCCGAAGCCAGGTGCGGCCTCTCCTTCTCGGTAATGGCGGAACAGTACCTGCCGGACGAGCACGGCGGCATCCTGGATGGCGCCCGTCGTCTGGCATTGACCTCGGACAGCCCCTCGGCTCGTCTACGAGTTACCGGTGAGGCAGAAGAACGTCTGTTCTTCGCTTTAGAGAGCCACGGCGGTGCACGCAACGTGCTGGCCATCCACCTTCCCCAGTCAACCGACTGCCTCAGGGAAGTGCGCTCGGCTGAGAGCGTCCGTCAGCAGGCTGAGCGGGCGTGGAACAGCTGGTTTGAAGCCGCCCCGAAAGTCAGCCAACGCTATTGGCCGGAGTACTATTATGCCTGGATGATCCTGAGAAGCGGGCTGCTGAGTCCGGCCGGCTACCTGAAGCGAGAGGCACTGGCGCCGTCGAAGACCCACTACCTTGGCATCTGGCATTGGGATGCCTACTTTCACGCCCTCGCCTATCGTCACGTGGATGCGCAACTCGCGCAGGATCAGCTGTGGGCCCTGCTGGACTACCAGTCCGACAACGGGATGATTCCGGATGTGGTGCACGACGAAGGTCTGATTACGCGTGAGGATGATCCCGGTGGTAGGGAACTGACCAAGCCCCCTTTGATGGCCTGGTCGGCGCTGAGACTGTTCGAGGGTGGCGGTGGAAGCGCGTTCCTCCAGGATATGTACGAGCCGCTGGTGCGTTGGAACAACTGGTGGCTGGAGCACTGCGATGACGACGGAGATGGAGTCGTCCAGTACAACCACCCGTACTCATCGGGGCTCGACGATAGTCCATTGTGGGATGCCGGCATGCCGGTCGAGTCACCGGATTTGAATACCTATCTCTGCATTCACATGCAGTCGTTGGCGACGATTGCCCGATTGATCGGCCGTCACGACGATGGCGAGAACTGGGATCGCCAAGCCAGGGACCTGGCTAGGCGCGCGGGTTCTCATTTCTACGACCGGAAGTCGGGCGTCTTCTGGGCCACAAAAGATCATTCGCCGATTCGAGTTCTTACGCCCTTCAATCTGCTCCCCATCTGGACCGGGTACCTCTCTCGCCGGCAGGCTCACGCTGTCATGAGCACCCTGACCAGCAAGAACACTTTCTGGACGGAATTCGGGATCCCGACTGTGTCACGAAGCGACAGCTGCTACGACCCGGAGAGAATGTGGCGTGGCCCGACCTGGATCAACGTGAACTACATGCTGATCGAGGCCCTGTCCCGCGTTGGATATCACAGCCTCGCGGCTAACCTGGCTGACCGAACGGTAGATCTGATCGGGCGCAGTGGAATCGCCGAGTACTTCAACTCGGCGACTGGAGATGTGCCGGCTCGGGCCGCCCCCGCGTTCGGCTGGTCTGCCGCTCTGTTCGTCGACTTGCTCATCAGGAGAACGAGAGACCGCCAGCTGTCACCGTGGCTCAGATCCTTTGCCGATGGCTTTGCATCCTACTAAGGAACTATCTCAAATCGCGGCGCAGGCCCCGGTACTTGCAGTTTCGTGGTATGTCGGGGCGGAGACTCGTCCTCCGCCGGGGAGAGGCGGGAAACCGCTGTTTGGGACGAAATGTCGGTTTTGAGATAGGCTCTAAGGCGCTGGCCTGGACAGAGTGTAGAGCTGCCGCTTGGCCCATATCTCCTTGCGGGCATCACGGTAGCCGAACTGCTCCACGTCGACGGCGTAAGTGCCTATGCCGTCCAGAAGGGGACCACGGCACAACTTCCCTCCCGTCCACAACTCAGCAAGGCTTCTCTGCAACAGCGCGATCAATTCTCGCAGAACCCAGTTGGGCACGTAGTCTCGGTTGGAGGGGTAGACATAACGGAACATCAGGAGGGTGGACATCAGCAATTCCCAGTGATCCTTGAAGCGGTCTATGAGGCGCATCCAATCGAGGTCACCTTTGATGCCTCGGATGATGTGGTTTACGTCTCCGCCGTCGTACCTTTCTCGACCGGCGATGAACGCCTTCGCCCAGATTATCTCCTCTGCCGGGGCAAAGAGCACTGGCACTTTCAGGAAAGTACCTGGAGTTGCCTTGTCGATCCAAACCTCATCCACGGGAGCCATCCAGTTGCCCATGCCATAGATGATGTCCACGTAGTACGGATCGACAGTCGCCTTGGCCAGCCACGGTTCATGCTTTATCCACGTGTCGTAGCCGAGGTTCGACAGGACATTCAGCGCTCGTGGTCTGTTTTCGGGGGTGACAAAGAGGTCGAGATCCTTAGTATCTCGCCAGATGCTGGAGTAATGATAGACCGCGAAGGCGCCGCCTATGACGTAGGGCACACGAGCGGAATTGAGCCCTTTCAAAGCGTTTTTGAAGACTCGTCTCTCTTCTTCTGGCAGCGAAAACTCAGCGTTGCCCTTGTGCACCCGGCGTTTCCCTCCTGAACTGCCAGCCGGTCCCTGAGGAAGCATCTTCCCTATGGGCCAACCGGCGTGCCACGGCTGGACTCTTCAACGCACATTCCGTGCCAGCCATCCTCCCCCTCGTTTCGAGCCCTTATCCTTCAATCCGTAAAGTGGTACAATGAACTGGTCAGCGTGCGGTGCTGTTGCGATTGCCGTGCTGAAGCCTCAGTATCTATAGGGGTATTATTGCGCAATGTTGAGAATCATCGAATGGAAAAGAACAACAACCCAATATGTTGCTCTGTTGCAGGTGTCCGAGCGCTTCGAGCCAGGCTCCATCCGAGAAATCGAGCGTCACGGACCGGAAACCATTCTCGGAGGCTTGCTTAGAGGCACCACGAAGACCGACTGGTACGCCCTGGCATATAATCGTCGAGAGGTTGATTTCGACGAGGCCAAGGAAATGGCGTCGGAGACTCTGGAGCGCTACCGAACCGAGCATCCATGGTCCTAGGCGCGCGATAGGAGCGCCTACGACAGGTAGGGAGTGTCCTGCCCCGTCCGGGAGGGG
>JAMDCE010000191.1 GCA_023489135.1 Chloroflexota bacterium | reverse complement strand
GCAAATACCAGTCGGTATTCGTCTTGATACCTGAACCGTTCATCCTTGAAGAAAGGAATGTTGCGAGCATTCTTGATTGACATTTCTCGGTACAAAACTTCGTAGACCAAGATCGTGTATACGTATTCTGTTTGTCAGGAACATTCAGCGAGAGATTGTTCCACGAGTTCAATTGCGACGCGTGCATAGTTATCAAGGACGTAGACAAATTCCTGAGAAGATGTAGCGACACCTTCAAGGAGCTGAAGATACGCGGCATGGTGGACCAGGCCGGGCTGATCGATCGAAGAGTCGAGTACTATAAATGCAACGAACCTCCAGAAATGTCAATCAAGAATGCTCGCAACATTCCTTTCTTCAAGGATGAACGGTTCAGGTATCAAGACGAATACCGACTGGTATTTGCCTACCCGAAGGCCTTTAGATTGACCACGAGGATCGTTGACAATGGCTTGTTTGACTATTGGGAGGAGATATCGAAAGGCACACCAAGAGAATACATAGTGACGATAGGCAGTATCAAGGGTATCACCGAGGTAAGACGGCTGCCGGTTTGAGAGCAACTAGGTTCATCGTCCGGGCCTAGTTGAAATGCTGCCGCGCCAGCGCCTCTCTCAACTCGCCCAACTTGGCATTCAACTCATCGACGTGGTTATTGAAACTCACGCCATAGGTAACGGCCTCAGTAGTGTCTAGGTGATCCAGTGCCAGCTTTAACTTCCTCTTGTTGGCAATAAATAGGACCAGCAGTTCTCTAAAAGTGCGTACAAACGTTTTCACTTCCCTGGGGGTGCCTTTGGGGAATGGTTGGTCGATGAGCGTTAATAGCTGAGAGAAGTCTTCTAGCTCGGAGATGTGGGCTTTGTTCTGTTTCACCAGGGCCACCATCTCGATCTGCCTTTCCAAGGATGGAGGAGGATAGACGAGGAAAAAGAAGCGTGGTATAATTATTGCAGGTAAGATGCCAAATTGAGCGTAGAAGGGACTCTATGCCTGCAATAGTTAATCCGCGCGGACAAATCACTATCGAACGGGCGGCGCGTGAGCGCCTCGGCGTTCGCCCTGGGATGGTGGCCGTGCAACAGGTTGTCGACGGACAACTAATTATTACATTCATTCCAGCGCCTCACGATCGCTCTGTGGCTGGGAAGCTAGGACGACCTCCTCGCCTCGCCCACGTAGAGGATTGGAGAGAGATGGTGGAGCAGGCAATCGCCGAAGAGGCCGCCGGGGATGGATGACACTCTACGCGTGATCGACACTAGCGTCCTTGTTCGCTATCTAGTGGGAGACGATCTCGATAAACAACACCGCGCCAAGGCCGTGGTCGATTCTGGAATTCCCATAGGAATCACCTCTGTGGCTCTAATGGAGACAGCCTACGTCCTCCAACGTGTTTACGGCTACAATCGCCTGACCATTGTCGATGGGTTGGTCGAGTTCCTGACGCGGCGGAATGTCGTCGGAGTTGGAATTGACAAAGAGCATGCTGCGGCGAGACTTCTCTTGTGCCGGCAATCGGGCACGGTGTCTTTTGGCGACGCCCTCCTAGCCGCTACGGCCTCCAGTGTCGGGCTAGATGAAGCCTACAGCTTTGACGAGAAGCTGAGTCGATCCGGACTAGTAGTGGTTCTGCCCTAAGCGCAGCTTTCAAAGTACTTATTGGCAGACATCCAGCCCTACCACACTCAAGACTTCTCGACCTCTTGGCCCAGCCTCCAGGGTTCAGAACCATTTCCGCGTCTCCCTTCCCTTGGTGCATACCTCATCCAGCCCCAGAGCTCGATATTTGCGTTCGGTCCGGTTTCTCTGCCATAATGGTGCTTACGTCACCTTGCCTCTGCCGGCCTATCGCATGCTTGTTCAGGCAACATTGTGAGGCCGCCCCCTAGGCAACCGATAGATAACTCCGATGTTTCACAACCAACCAGAGAGATGCGAGGAGAGAAAGCCAAGTGCCGAAGCGGCCGATCGAAAGCAAGGAAGAGATCGAGAAGATACTGAGAGAGGCTCCCATCGGGCGATTGGGTACCATCGTGGGGGATGTTCCCTACATCATTCCCCTGGGCTACGCCTACGATTCGGGCAAAATCTATTTTCACTCCAAGTTCGACGGGCAAAAGATGGCGGCTATCCAACGAGAGCCAAAGGTCAGTTTCGAGGCCACCCAGTACCAGGGCGTGGCCCAGGCGGCCAAGCCGTGCAAGCTAAGCATGCGTTATCGGAGCGTTCTGGCCATTGGTCGCGCCCGCCTGGTTAGCGATCCGGACGAAAAGGTCAGAGCCCTCCAGGCTATGGTAGACAAGTACTCTGAAAGGGACGACCTCGAGCCGGTGACCAGGGAAAACGCCGATTCGGTAGCCGTCGTCGAGATCACAATCGAAGAGATGACCGGTAAGGAAAACGTTTCTTTGCCACCGAGTGCCTAGAAGCTCCAAATAATCTATAGGAGGCTAGAAAGCCAAGTGGGTAAGCGGCCGATTGAAAGCAGAGAAGAAATGGAACAGGTCTTGAGGGAGGCGCCCATCGGGCGCCTGGGTACGACCATAGGGGACCAGCCCTACGTTGTCCCGCTGGCCTTCGTCTACGAATCGGGCAAGATCTACTTCCATTCCAAGCCCGACGGTCAGAAGCTGGAGGCCATCCAGAAGAACCCGAAAGTCTGTTTCGAAGTGGACCAGTACGCTGGCGTAATGACCGATCCGAAACCCTGCAGCTTCGACATGCGCTATCGCAGCATTGTCGCCTATGGCCGAGCCAGCTTAGTCACTGAGCCCGAAGAGAAGATGAGAGTGCTGCAGACCATCATCGACAAGTACGCCGGAGGCGGCGAGGTAGAGACGCTCACCCAGAAAATGGCCGACACGGTCACGGTCGTGGAGATCGCCGTCGAGGAGATGACGGGAAAACATAATGGTATGGAGACCTCGGGCGCTTAGTGGCCCTGCTAAGGGAACGGCACTGAACCAGGCACCGCAGAAGAAGGGCGGTTGATCAACCCGCCCTTCTTCACTAACCCCGGCGAGCAGATTCTGAGTGCGATCGCCTTTTCACTTGGAAGGCTGCTTTCGCCTTTGACCTCTTATGGCTCCCAGCCCCAGCAGAGCGATGATGCTGAGCTCTACGAGAAGTTCTAAGACGAAGATGCACCGGATGCGGCGCAGATGGGCTATTTCCACCGATCCCAGGGCACTGGCCGACCCGAGGCCGAGCATAAGAGGCAGCCATCCCGGTTCCCTGGCTCTGGCGGCGGCGGTGATTATCCCACCGATAACGGCGATGAGACCGGCCGTTGACTGCAATTGAAAAACGTCCGGCTTGGGCCCAACGAGGGCGACGAAGCTCGCCCGGTGCAGTACCGGCCAAAGCCCAGTCACCAGATAGTAGATTCCCTGAAACTGCAGGGTCAGCCGTTTCACCTTCGACCAACTCATCGGATCTCCTCCACGTAGTAAATCGTGTCGACGGT
>JAMDCE010000187.1 GCA_023489135.1 Chloroflexota bacterium | reverse complement strand
GCGGAGATCTCGGCCAGCGCGCAGGTGCTGACCATCAACCCGAAGATCGGCGTGCATACGCGACTGACGGACGAGGCTGAGCCCGAAAAGATTACCAGGACCCTGCAGATGGTCCGCGAGATGGGCTGGTTTCCCTGAGGCGGCGCATACCTCGGTCAAGTGCCGAGTGTTGGCGCTGGCTTTTCCCCCCACCACCAGAACGACGTCGACCTGCTGGGAGAGCTCCCGCGCCGACTCCTTGTGTCTGGCTGTGGACGGGCAAATAGTGTTGTGAAGGCGGACTTCCGAGGCCTTCTCGGCCAGGGCGGCGACCACCTCTCGAGCAAAACAGGCGAAACGGTCGGGGCTCTGCGTGGTTTGCGAGAGCACCGCCAGTTTCTTGGGCCGAATAAGGGTTGAGCCACCGCCTTTGGTCCAGCCTCGCTCTTGCATTCGCCGGTGAAGGTCTTCCATGTTCTTCACGGCAATGGCCTTCTCAGCGGTCCAACCGAGGATGCCCTTGACCTCGGGATGCTTCTCGTCCCCGAAGACCACCACGAAATAGTCCTGGTCGACCAGCGACTTGGCCAGGCGCTGCACCTTGGTCACCAGGGAGCAGGTGGTATCGATAATGGTGAGGTTTCGGTCTCTGGCGGAGGCCAGCACCGCGGGAGAGGCGCCATGAGAGGTGACAGCCAGGGCCCTATCGCCGACCTCATCCAGGCCTTCGACAATCTGGATGCCCTGCTGGGCCAGCCGTTCCACGATCTGTGGGTTGTGAACTATGGCGCCGAGCGCGGCAATCTCGCCGTACTCGGCCGTAGCCTCTTCGATGCGCCGAAGGGCCCTCTGGACTCCACCACAAAGGCCCATCTGCTTGGCCAAGATGATCTGCACGTCCGCGCACCTTCCCTTTGGGTCTGGTGAATTATAACAGCCAGCGCGGTCATCGGGCAAAGGGGATTCCTTCTATGAGTTCCAAGCCCGGAACAGGGGGGGGAAGTGGAAGCGGTCGGCGGCGCCGCCGACCGCTTCCACTTCCCCCAAATAAACGGGTGAGGGAAAAGAAAGCGCCGGCCGGCGCTTTCTTTTCCCTCACCCGTTGAGTCCTCAAGTTACACCGGAATCTGAGCCAAGTGGCGGTGGCGAAATGGGTTGAGCTTTGAGCACATCCTTGGTTCAGTCACAGGGATATGCTGCTCAAGAAATCGTTCCGCCTCAGCGCCTCTGGGATAAAGACAAGTAAAAAGGCCTGCCATTGGGAGCAGCCGCGGCTCCCCACTGCTCTCAATGGCAGAGACCTTACTGGAAGGACGCGCGAAAACTGAGGGGTCAACCAGGACGATACATAATCGAATCTGGCGCCTGAGCTCGCGCTATAGGAAGAGTCTGAATTCGACGGTGATGCAGCCCTCTGGAATCTTGTAAGGGCCGTGCTTCATTCCCGGAGGCCGGCAAGCGTACATCCCCTCAGTGAAAACCTGGTTCTTCCCCGTGTCGATTAGAACGCCCTTTACGATGTAGACTTCCTCCCAGAAGTCGTGGGTGAGGGTCTCGGCGGTCTCCAGGCCTGGTGCGAACTTGAGAAGCCTCGTGTAGGAACCGGTGTCAGGATCGCGACTGAGGATCTTCTCGTAGATGCCCGGCTGAGCCCCGGGGACAGGTTCCCACGCGATCATGTCGGTGTCGAAGAATTCCCTTTCCTCTTTGCGCATGTTTCCCTCCTTCAAATTCGGTTCGTTCAATCCATCGCGCCTTTGAACCACAACATGGGTTCTACCCGATAGTCACAACGCAGGGTTCTCTGTTTGACCTCATCCAGCAATTCCACCTCGAAGCGCTCACCATAGACGAAGTTGCCGCCCAGCGCAGCGGTGGTTCCCGAGAAGATTACCATTCCCGTCAAATCGCCCTCCACTTTCTCCCGGATGAGGTCAATGATTGCCTCTGGCTTCAGCAGGGCGGCCAGGCGCGCTTCCTGGTATAGCCTTCGCTGGCCTTTCTCGGTCACCCAGGCTCGCATCAGAAGATCGTCCCAGCGATCCTTCACCGCATCATAGCGCCACACCAGGTTGGACATGACGTTGGGGCAGATCTGTTTGGACTTTATGATGCTCACTTCTTCGAGGCTGCGGTCGGTATGGTCGCTGCCAACGCCAATGTAAATCCCGTCTGGTGCCAGCAGTATCACAAACTCCGCCTCGCCGCAGGTCTCCTCTCCCAGAACTTCCAGTGCGTCGTCGGTGGTGATAGCATCTCTCACCACAGGGTAGAGAGTGGGGACGGTGTCAGGTGAGTGGATGCCCTTCTCCTTGAGTTCTTGGATATGCTTCCGGACTTCGTCCTGATTCCGGCCGGTATAGCCGGCGTTGATCATCCTGGTTACGTGGAAAGCAAATTTCCGTTGAGATTCGGCTTCGATCAAATCCAATACCTTCACAGGCCATCTCCCCTTCTTCTTATTATTGTCAAGCTAGAGCTCCAGCACGCGATCGCGCAAGGCCGGGAACTCATCCCTGGTCTCTTGAACCATTCGCACGTCGACCTCAGTCTGCAAAACGGTTTCGTAGTCTCCCGCGCTGGCGACGGGAATGCCCCACGGATCGACGATCGAGCTGTGCCCGCAATACTGCTTGCCCAGGCTAACGCCGCAGCAGTTGCTGGAGATGAGGAAGCACTGATTCTCGAAGGCCCTGACCCGGTTAAGAGCGTTCCAGTGTTCCAGGCGCGGATAGGGCCAGGCCGAGACCACCAGGAAGGCCTGAGCGCCCTTGTCGACGAGGCGGCGATACAGTTCTGGAAAGCGGAGATCGTAGCAAGTGCTGAGCCCAAAAACGCCCAACTCTGTCTCCACGGCCGCAACCTCGCGTCCCGGCATCAGCAGCTTGCTCTCCGCCGAATTGTAGCCGAATAAATGTATCTTACGGTAGGTAGCGGTGATGTTGCCTTTCCGGTCCAGAAGCACGGCGGTGTTGAAGAGCCCCTCGGAGGTACGTTCGACGATGCTGCCGGCGAGAATGTAGGACCCATTTTGCGCCGCTTTGTCGCTGATGGCCGAGATGGTTGGCCCATCCAGGGGCTCGCTTTGCTCTTCATAACGATCGAAGGCGAAGAATCCCACGTTCCAGATCTCGGGGAGCAAGATGAGATCGGCGGACCCAACCTGGTCGATGAGAGCCTTGGCTCTCTCCAACCGTCCCTGCTTGTCATTGTCGTCGCTTACTTTCAACTGGATGGATGCGACCTTCATGTAGTTAGCACCCTTTCTTTATTCCCCAGGAAGTTGACATCCTTCTCCTGGATAGCCATCAGGATCTTCTGAGGGGTGATCGGCAGATCCTTGATTCTCACCCCCACCGCATTGTAGATGGCGTTGGCGATAGCGGGAGGGACGGGGCAGAGGGCCGGCTCAGCCACTCCCTTAGCGCCAAAGGGCCCGTTGGGTTCATTGGTCTCCACCATGATGGATTCGATTTGCGAGGGCATATCAAGCGCCGTCGGCAC
>JAMDCE010000515.1 GCA_023489135.1 Chloroflexota bacterium | reverse complement strand
TCTTGAGAAACTCCATAGCAGGTCGCGCTTAGGGATCATGTAGGTGGTCGCGTCGGTTGCCGCCTCCGCGCTGGCTGGGTTTGGGCCGCCGTCGAAGACAGGCACATCATTGAAGGAATCTCCCTCCTTCATCAGCCTCAACACCTGTTCCTTGCCCTCGGCCGAGGTCTTGAAGACCTTCACCTGCCCCGATCGGACGAAGTAGATGCCATCACAGGCGCCGTGTTCGAGGAAGATGACGGCTCCTTTGGGGAATCGCCTCACCAGCACCTTTCTGGCAACACGGTAGAGGTCCACGTCGCCAAGTGCTTCGAAATAGGCTATTCTCTTGAGAAACTCCATTGCGTCGGCGTCGTTCAAATTGGTGGCTCCTCCTCCAGCCAAAAGGATAGGGTATCGCGCTCCTGGATGTCAAGTCGGGTGGCGTAGACCGACGCATCTTTCAAAACCACGTCGGAGCCCGCGTGCGGCCAATTTCTGTACTTTTTTTGGGGAGAATTATATAATGTAGAGCTATCGGTGCACAGTCAGGAGCTCTTTACAGCCACCGTCGCGCCCAACCTTGCCCTGGCAGAGCACCAGGCGGATTTGACCTGGTTGACTGGAGGAAGTGGAAGACTATGACTGTAACAGATTTCGACGTGGTGGAAATCGTCAGCGCAGCCATCGAGGCGGAAAGGGCCGGGCATAAGTTCTATCTCGGGGCAGCCGATGGCACCAGCGATCCAAAGGGCAAGGAGATGTTCAACCGGCTGGCCAACGACGAGTTGGCCCACATTTACTGGTTGATGACCGTGCGGCAATCCCTGATGAAAGAAGGGAATTTTGGGCTCACGGCGGAGGACATCGACAAGATCAAGGTGCCCGCCTCCGAAATCACCGACTACCTCTTTCCCGCGGTGGGGAACCACGGCGCGAAGAGCGACACGCGCGAGTTAGAGGCGCTTCGCCGGGGGATCGAGACCGAGAAGAAGGCGAGCGCGTTCTACGCCGAGGCCGCGGAGAAGACGGGCGATGCCAGCGGAAAAGCGCTCTTCAGGAAGCTGGCCGATTGGGAGGATCAGCATGCCCATCTCCTCTCTGCCGAGCATGATTACATTACCAACACCGGCTTCTACTTCGGTATTGCCGAGTTTGAGCTCGAAGGCCCGGACTACTTGAGCTGGTGGCGGCGCTAGGATTTCGCCGCATTGAACTGTGAAAGAAAGAAAAACAAAGAGAAAAACTCCTTGACAAGGGCCATGCCCGGTGCTACAATACAATCGTGGCGTCGGTCACGAGTGACCGATAGGCCTCCAGAGCGAGCAGCAGGAGGTGCCGATGGCCGTGTACCCGATGGTTAAGAAACCTCGTAACTGCTTTGGAGTGTGGCAAGTAGACATCTAGTGCCCTGCTGATTCGCGCAGGGCGGGTTGACCTCAGGCTAAACCCCAGTTTGCGTCGACGGCCGTGAGTTTGAATTGGCCGTAGGAGACGGGTCTGAATGACCAGCGGGGGATGTCCTGACTAAGAAAGCGAAAGAGCCCCGTCCTTCCATCGAAGGACGGGGCTCGACTTATTTCCGGGTCCAGGTCAACAACGCGGTGAGCGCGTCGCGAATGGGCGGCTCCACCTTCGCCATCGCTTCCTCGACCATTGACGCGTCTCTAGCCAGTTGCCGTCCTAGCGCCGAGAAGGTACTGACTGATTCGACGATCGACAGGCGCTTTTGCAAGGGGACTTCCTGGTTCGAGATCGATCCCAGAAAGTGCTTGGTGAAGTTCGATCTCCACCCGAGCCGCAGCATGGCCTCGGCGGCCGGCGTCCAGATCCAGTTGGGATACTTCTCAGGGGAGCGAGCGATAGCTTCGAGCGTTACGCGAGCCGTTACGCCGGCGGTGAGTATACCCAGCGCGGCAACGCTCCCTCGCATAATTAGTGGGTGACGCTCGAGCCAGAGCCGTTTGCTCACGGTGTCGGCCATTTTGTCCAGGTCCTCTTGTCCCAGCTCCGGGGCTATCCTCTTCAGGTGATCTATGGATTTGAGAAAATCCTTGCCGTTGCTGCTTTTCAGGCGATCTATCAGGCCTTCTTTTGCCTCATCTGTATTATCCCATCGATCCATTGCCTCTCCCACAGTCGCGAGCTTACCTGCAGGAGCTTGTCCAGCAAGTAGCGAGGGCACGACCTCGCCGGGAACGTCGCTGGCCGTGCAGCTTCAGACTATATTCTACTCCAGTGAGGGAGCCAGCGCAACTGAGACAATCATCCTGCCGCTGCAGATTGTTGACAGGGGCTGCGGTTCGAGACATAATGGTCGGGTATCAGACGGTATGGTCAGGAGAGGCATATGAGGCAGGGTTTCACCCTTGGGGTAAGCGGGTTGGTGCTTCGCGAGGGCAATGTGCTGTTGGTGCGCCGAATGCACGAGCCCTACAAGGGGAAACGCACGCTGCCGGGCGGCTACGTCGAGCGGCACGAATCGATGGTCGATGCGGTGAGGAGGGAGATTCGGGAGGAAACGGGAGTGGAGGCCGAGGTCATCGGCGCCGTAGGAGTCCGCCAGCGGGTCAGCGACGTCGACAACAACCTGGTGGTAACCTTCCTGATGAACTGGCGGTCCGGGGAGGCTGTTCCCGATGGGGTGGAAGTGGATGAGGCGCGCTTCGTCCCGCCGGACGAAATCCTGGCAGACCCAGACGTCATCGATCTCACCAAGGTCTCGGTCGAGGGCATTGCCGGGGGACAGGAACGCGCGATGGTGTCGAGATCCTGCCCTCCTACCCCGGGGGTTTCCGTCAGCCACTATCTGGTTTTCGTCCCGTGGGGCTCACCCTCTGAACTTTGACCGAGGCTCTTCCCGTCAGCTTCCGCAACAAATCGGCGAAAACCCGCTCATCGCCGCTGGTGAAGAATCTGGTTCTGCCCCTTCGCTCGCGATTCGCCTTCAGCCCGTTAGCTTCGAGAACCCTCACCACTTGTCGGGCCACCGGCAGGGCCGGGTCGATCACCGCGATGCCCCCACCCACGATAGCCTCTATCGCCCCGCGGAGGAAGGGATAGTGGGTGCAGCCCAACACCACGGTATCGACTTGCGCGGCCATTAGAGGCTCGAGGTAATGTCGCAGCAGGGATTCTGCCTCGGGGCCTTCCACCTGCCCGCGCTCGACCAGGTCCACCAGGCCGGGGCACACCTGACGGATCACCGTGGTATCGGAAGCGAACTTCTGGACCAGGCTGTCGAGTGTGTCTGAAACCAGCGTGGTATCGGTAGCCATCACGCCGATGCGTTTGCGATTGCTCGTCGCCGCTGCCGGCTTGACGGCGGGGACGATGCCGACGAAAGGAACGGCGAACCTTTCTCTCAGGTGCGCCAATCCGGCCACCGAAGCGGTGTTGCAGGCTACCACGACGATTTTGGCTCTGCGCGAGATCAAGAACTCCGAGACGGACGCCGCCAGCCGCGCTATCTCGCCGGGGTAGGAGGGCAGGATCTCGACACCAT
>JAMDCE010000419.1 GCA_023489135.1 Chloroflexota bacterium | reverse complement strand
GCTCCCCTTACTTCCTCTTCACTTTGCAGGTCGTCACTGGGATGTTTCTGGCCCTGTATTATTCTCCATCACCCGATCACGCTTGGGATAGCGTCCGGTTCATCGAGAACGAGGTCAGGTTTGGCACGCTTATCAGGGGAATCCACCATTGGTCGGCCAGCGGGATGGTGATGATGGTCGTCGCCCACCTGCTGCGAGTGTTCGTGATGGGCGCCTACAAGTATCCGCGTGAGATTACGTGGATGGTAGGAGTGATTCTCCTAACGCTAGTGCTTGGCTTCGGGTTTACCGGGTATCTCCTCCCTTGGGACGAGAAGGCTTACTGGGCAACGGTTGTGGGGACGAACATGGCGGAGCAGGCGCCTTTGATAGGCAACTTCATCCTCAAAGTGTTGCGAGGCGGCCAAGATCTCGGGGCCGTAACCCTTACACGCTTTTTCGCCGTTCACGTCTTATTCCTGCCAATGATGACGATTCCCCTCATCGCCACCCACCTGTTTCTCGTGATCAAGCTGGGCATCTCGGGGCCGTCGAAGAAGAAGTAAGGGGAGCATGCGATGCAGCTGGTGGGCGACGACCATGACGACCATTCCGCTCGCCGACCAGTGGTGAATGCCTCTTATCAGCGTGCCAAACCTGACCTCGTTCTCGATGAACCGGACGCTATCCCAAGCGTGATCGGGTGATGGAGAATAATACAGGGCCAGAAACATCCCAGTGACGACCTGCAAAGTGAAGAGGAAGAGGGTAGCGCTGCCAAACGTCCACCACCAGTTGATCCCGACCGGCATCTTCCGAAATAGGACGTACTGAAAAAAGGGCTTGATCTCCAGCCGCTCGTCTACCCAATCGAGCATCCTAAGCATTGATTACTTCCTCCCGCATGAGCAGTTTTCCCCCCTCCACCTTGTTGGCAAAGCGGCGGAGTGGGCGCGGCGGCGGCCCTGAGACTACCGCGCCGTCGATGGTGAACGTGCCCGTATGGCAGGGGCAGATGAAGTGGTTTGCCTCGGGGTGCCAGGCATACGGGCACCCGAGGTGGGTGCAGCGCGGGTCGTAAACGATGAATTCGGAATCCGTCTTCTTCACGACCCAGCAGGGCTTCGCCGATGGCTCCTCGATCCAGCCATCCCTATTATAAACAACAAAGTCCACTTTCTTGGGCTGGTCAACCTCAAACCCCGTCGTAGGGCCCACCTCAATCCAGCTCTGCGATTCCTCCCCAAGAGCGGGCGAGATAGTGTGAGCCACGGCAGGGAGCCCAATAATGCCGCCGATGAAACCTACGACGGCAAAGATAGCTCGCATCATGAAGCTTCGCCTGCTCACGATTTCCGGATCGGAATCCTTGAATGGCGACTCGGGAACTGAATTGGGCGACGTGGAAGCTGGATCGGCCATCTTTCCCCTTCCTCTTTGATGGTCATGAGGCCATTCCCCCCTGGCTGTAGCCATTGATGGGGGGCCTCTAGACATTAATATCACAGTTATGGGAGCAATAATAGGGCTTTGCCCAATACTGTTACCAAACCGTAACCTCTCCCTTCGGCACAAGGTTACTGGCGCAATGTAACCTTGACGTAAAGGGTAGTGTATGCTAATATTTGGGCGCCGGGACCGCTCTTCCACTCGCTCGCTCTCATCAGCAGCCTTTGAGTTCGGAATCTCCTGAACCATGACCGTTTGGTTTGTTTCTTGCAGTTTGGGAAGGGACTCCTTCAAGCGGACCGATGCCTGAGCAGCCAAGACTCGATTATAATTACTATGTGTGGAGCGACGGGTACTATCGATGATTGTTCTCTGGCGACTAGTCAAGTTTCTTAGACCTTATTGGCAGGTCGTAGTATTGACCTACTTCTGCCTCCTGGGTACGATGGTCTTTGCCCTGGTCGTGCCGACAATTCTCCAGAGAGTCATCGATTTCGGCATCATGGGCGGTGACCGCAATCTCCTCTTCCTCTCCGCCCTCGTTATTGTAGGCATTTCGGTCTTCCGAGGCGCCGCCGCCTACGGCCAGTCCTATCTTAGCGAATACATCTCGCAGAAGATAGCTTTTGACCTCCGCAACTTGCTCTACGACCGAATCCAGCGCCTAAGCTTCTCTTTTCATGACAAGGCGCAGACCGGCCAACTGATGTCTCGGGCTACAGTGGATGTAGAGGCCGTTCGCCAGTTCATAAGCTTTGGATCGCTCAGGGCTCTCAACACGTTTTTTCTCTTCTTTGCCGTTCTAGCCCTTATGATCTTGACCTACTGGCAACTCGCCCTGATCTCTTTTGCTTTTCTTCCCGTCGTGGCCTATCGCGCCATCACGGTGAGCGGCCGCTTGCGGCCTATCTGGCTGAGGGTCCAGCAAGAAACTGGGGCAATAGGCACCGTTCTACAAGAGACCCTCTCCGGAGTTCGCGTGGTAAAGGCTTTTGGCCGGGAGCAATTCGAGGCGGAAAAATTCGGCGTGAAGAATCGCCTAATGACTGATCTGAACCTCAGCGCCAATCGGCTGTCTTCATTCAACCAGCCTTTCATGGCATTTATCATCAGCCTGGCTACTTTGACAATCCTATGGTACGGTGGGCGGGAAGTGATTGAAGGTAGGATGTCCCTCGGTACTCTCGTGGCCTTCAACAGTTACATCATAATGCTGGTAATGCCAGTACGCATGTTGGGCTTCATGATCACTATGTTCTCGCGTGCCATCTCAGCCGGCGAGAGGGTATTCGAAATAATCGACGCCGAGTCGGAAGTAAAAGAGAAACCGCACGCGATGGTCCTGAAGGATGTAAAGGGACACGTGCGTTTCGAGAACGTCGGGTTCAGCTATAACCTGCGGAGCCCCGTGCTGGACCACATCGACATTGACGCCAAGCCTGGTGAGATGATAGCCCTCCTCGGAAGCATCGGCAGTGGGAAAAGCACGATAATCAACCTCATCCCGCGCTTCTACGACGTCAGCAGCGGCAGAATTGCCATCGACGGCATAGATATTCGCGATGTGACCATCGAGTCCCTCCGGCAAAACATCGGAATCGTCCTTCAAGACGTCTTCCTGTTTTCCGCTACTATCAAGGACAACATATCCTACGGATCGGTGCACGCTACCGACGAGCAGATCTTCGCCGCGGCGAAGGCGGCTCACATTCACGACTTCATCGTTAGTCTTCCGGATGGGTACGATACGTGGGTTGGCGAGCGAGGCATCACCCTGTCGGGCGGACAGAAGCAGAGGGTCGCCATTGCCCGCACGCTGCTCCTCAACCCCCGAATCTTGGTTCTCGACGATTCGACATCCAGCGTAGACATGGAAACCGAGCATCTGATCCAGTTGGCGCTGGCCGAATTGATGAAAGGCCGGACAACCTTTGTGATCGCTCAGAGGCTGAGGACGATTCCGATGTTTTGCCGGAGGGACTCGATGGTCACATCGCGAATATCTATGCCGTCGATGGCAATTCTGCCGCTGCTGACGTCGTAGAAGCGCGGGATGAGGTT
>JAMDCE010000257.1 GCA_023489135.1 Chloroflexota bacterium | reverse complement strand
ACTTTCGTCTTGCGGTGCCCTGCTTCGGCCAATCGCGGCCGAGCGTGTCGCTCCGATGAGTCGTGCCCTGCGGGCACGCATTTGTTTTAGTGGTGGTGGTGGCGTCGCCGGCTACTCAAAGCGGGGCACCGCAAGGTACTTTCGTCAGATAATCGTCGCTGGACAATCGTCGGCGCACTCGTGACACTTAGGCGTGCAGTTGGTATAATAGACTTAGTAATAGCTTTGTCGAAATACGATTGGCTGGAAGCTGGGCTAAGGCAAAGCGCTCTCCGAAAGCTGAACCGCAATGTAAGGTCTCAGCAGGAGTGCCATTTCCGAGGGGAGAGGTCTTACGCCCGGGCGTCCGGCCATATGTTTTTGTGAGGGCAACTAATGAGGAGTCCCAGATGCGGGATATGATTACGTCGGCCCTAAGTGGCAAACAGGCCGACTACATCGAAGTGCATATCGAAGAAAGGGAGGCAAACAGGCTTTCCTTTCGCGCGCGTGAACTGGAGGAAGTGAGCAATACCAGCGACCTCGGGGGGAACGTTAGAGCCCTCGTGAAGGGCGGATGGGGGTTCTCATCGTTCAACGACATTACCAAGCTGGGCGAGATGATCAATCTGGCAGTCGAGCACGCCCGCTCGGCCCAGGGCGAAAAGAGCGAACTGGCGCAGGTTGCTCCAGTTGTCGACGTAGTGCCACTGAATGCGAAAAAGGACCCGAGGCAAGTATCCCTGTCGGACAAGAAGCAGTTGATGGAGGAGTATAACGAAGCCCTCTGGGGCGCTGGCCCAAGCATTCAGACGACGCGCAGCTCCTACCACGATTCGTTCTCCAAGACTTACTTTGCCAACAGCAGGGGAAGCTACATCGAGCAGGAAAAGCTGGACATAACCGCCTCTTTCCTCGCCCTGGCCAGGGATGGGGACAACGTCCAGCAGGGGCACATCAGCACTGGAAACTCAAACGACTTTGGTGCCGTGGAAAGCCTGCACCAGGAGGTCGAGAAGGCAGCTAAACGTGCCGTAAGCCTGCTCTCGGCGAAACCGGTGAAGGGCGGCGAGTACACGGTCATCCTGGATCAAAGGCTGGCCGGAGTATTTGCCCACGAAGCCTTCGGGCACCTCTCGGAAGCGGACCACGTGTACGAGAATCCCAGGCTCAAGGAACTCCTTGTCCTGGGCCGGACCTTTGGTCGTCCATTCCTGAGCATCTTCGACGGTGCTGCCATTCCCGTGAGCGGGCTGAGAGGCTCGTACAAGTATGATTCGGAGGGAACCCCCGGGCAGAAGACGTACCTGATCGAGAACGGCGTTCTGGTTGGCCGCCTGCATTCGTTGGAAACGGCCGCAACAATGAACGAGTGTGCGACCGGCAACGCGAGGGCAATCAGTTACCGCTACGCGCCCATCGTGCGCATGACCAACACCGCAATCGAGCCAGGCAACACTTCGTTCCAGGACATGATTTCCGACATCAAAGAAGGTGTCTACGCGCGGGGCAGCTTTGGGGGGGAGACCGGAATAGAGATGTTCACCTTCTCCGCGGAGGAGGCGTATATGATCCGCAATGGGCAGTTGGCCGAGTTGCTGCGCAGCGTGCTCCTTTCTGGAAATGTGTTCGAGACCCTGCAAAACATCGAAGCCGTCGGCGATGACATCGTGTGGCAGAACGGTGGCGGGTGTGGCAAGGGGGGGCAGTCCCCATTGCCAGTGTCGATGGGCAGCCCCCACATCAGGATCGCCCGCTGCGTTGTAGGAGGTCGCTGATGGTAGACCTGCTAGCTCTGGCCGCCCGCGTGGCAGAGGAAGCCGAAGTGTATCAAGAAACCGGCCTGGGCACGCCAGTCTCTTTTGAATCGAATCGGCTGAAGAGCCTTCAGACCAAGGAATCGACAGGCGTGGCGCTACGCATCGTTCGCAACGGTAGGATTGGCTTCTCCAGCACCACCGACCTCCGGAATCCGCAGTTGCTGGTCGATCGCGCTGTGGCAGTGTCCAAATTCGGCGCGGAGGCAAAATTCAGCTTCCCGCGCTCTTCGGTCACCCGGGAGGTCCAGGTCTATGACCCCCTGATCGAAGGCATGTCCGTGGAAACGTTGATCGCGCTGGGGCAAGCGATGATCGACAAGGTCAGGCAATACAACCCGGATATCCTCTGCGATGCCGGCATCAGCAAGAGCATCGGCCGCGTGCGAATTATGAATACGTCCGGCGGTGACATATCATACGAGAAGACCTATATGGCCGGCTCGATCCACGGCAATCTGGTTCGCGGTACTGATATGCTCGATATCTACGATTCAAAGGTCACCTGCGAGATGGTTCCCACCTACGATGAACTCGTCGAGCAATTAGTGAAGAAGTTTGAGTACGCCGAGAGAATCGCCGACGTACCAACCAAACCGATGCCGGTCATTTTCACTCCCAAAGGGGTGGCCGCAACTCTCATTCTCCCGTTGCAGTCGGCGTTCAACGGAAAGAGCGTGCTCCAGGGGGCATCTCCACTCGGGGATAAGCTCGATCAGAAGTTGTTCGACGAGCGCTTCTCCATTTTCGACGATGCGACCATCGATCTGGCACCAGGGTCCGCAGTGTGCGACGACGAAGGCGTACCCACCCGCCGGATGCCGCTGGTCGACAAAGGCGTGGTCCGCAACTTCTACTACGATCTTCAGACTGCCGGCCTCGCCGGAACTAAGAGCACCGGCAACGGCTATCGGTCTCTCTGGACCATGCCGGCGCCCTCGACCAGTTCGATCATATTCGAAGCGGGAGACACACCGTACAAGGCCATGATTTCCGACATCAAAGAAGGCATCATCGTGGAGCAGGTAATGGGCGCCTGGGCCGGGAACGTCCTCTCCGGAGATTTCTCCGCCAACATCCATTTGGGCTTTAAGATCGAGAATGGTAAAATCATGGGGAGAGTAAAGGATACGATGGTAGCCGACAACGTGTTCGAGATTTTCAAGAACAACCTCGTGGCCCTGGGACAGGAATCGGTCTGGGTGGGCGGCGCGCTGAAGGTTCCCGCTATGTACTTTCACTCGCTCAGCATCTCGAGCAAGCAATAGCGATCATTATGGGTTGAGCGGGCAACATATCTATAGGAGTATTAGGTGAGTTCAGTGTTGGAGAAGTACTTGGAGAGTCTGAAAGACGCCAACTCCAAGTTCACGATAAGTGGATTGCAGAGACTATCGGGCTTATTCCCGGAACAGGTGCGCGAGTTCAAGCATGTATGGCCACAGATACCTATAGAGCGGCGACGAAGAATCGTGCGTTCCCTCGTGGAGATTGAGGAAGATAACGTGGAACTCGACTTCCACGAGGTATTGAAGGTTTGCCTCGAAGATCCAGACGAGGAGATTCGCGCCGAAGCCATTGGCGGGCTATGGGAAGATGAGTCATCAGAAACGGCTCTTACTCTTATCAAGAAGCTCCAGACGGACAACTCGGCGAGAGTCCGCGCAGCAGCCGCATCGGCTCTGGGAACATTCAC
>JAMDCE010000301.1 GCA_023489135.1 Chloroflexota bacterium | reverse complement strand
GAGAGTGGAGGTACACGATGTAAGGAACGGCAAAGATCAAGAATCCGACGACGAACAGAGCGGCCGCCTTGGAAGCGTCCAGCTTGCGCTGGGCAAAGATGATGACAAGAACAAACAGTATCACGAAGGCGGGAAGATAGAAAAACCCTTCCGGTCGGGCAACGTAGCCCAGGCCAAAGAGCAACCCCGCCGCAAGACCCAACAACGGTTTCCTACGGGTGAGGGCCAACCAGCCAGCGAGAACCCCAAAAACCAGCAGGAACGTGTAGAGAGACTCGGCGTAGAGTATGGAAGAGAAATTAACCAGGCTGGGGAAGACAGCCACAAGGGCGGCGGCCACCAGTCCCACCCGGCGATCGTAGAGGGTTTTGCCGAGAAAGTAGGTGCCCAGTACCAAAGCGAGACCGGAGGCGAGGGAGACAAGCCGCCCCGCCAGCTCGAAATCCTTTACCACGAAGGAAACGCCGGCTATGAGAACGGAGAACAGCGGGGTGAAATGCGTGGTGCTTTTGGCGCTGATCTCGTAAAGGCCTCGGCCGTTGACGAGGTTCTCGGCCATACGAGCGTAAGCGGTCTCGTCAAAGTCGATGGCCTGTCGGTTGTGGAAAACCACCAACCTCACCGCCAGGGCCAAAAGGAGCAGGCCCAGGAGAACAAGAATCGTCTTTCGGTTGCTCTCCGTCTTTTCAGCCATTCTCAGCCTCCCCCTTTATTTCTCCTATAGACTTTCAGGTTGTCCCGGTCGAAGATCACGGTGTAGCGCTCTCCGGCACCCGGGCTATTCAGAAACTCAAAGGCGTCCGACATTTTCCAAACGCTATCGTTGAACGGGAGCTTCACGATGACGTAGTCGGCGCTGGCCAATTCCGGGAAATTGTTGCGCGGCGGTACCTGCAGCCGCCAGGGGCGGTAGATGTACCGACGCGATGATAGCGGCGGGACGAGATTGCCATAATTGGTGGCCACCGAGCTATCGGGCGGAATGAGACTTATGACCGCGCGTCTACTTTCCAGATCGCTGTCCCGGCCCAATGGTAGAACGTCGAGCCATTGGTGAGAGGAGGCGAGAGTCAAGAGAAAGGCAAACGTCGCCAGAAGTACGGAACTGCGGGCGAAGTTCTTGGAGGCGAGCCATTTGGACAGTCTCTGGATCCCCATGATAAGTCCCAAGAAGAAGGACGCCGAGATCAGGACGACATAATGCGTAACCCCGGCCGCCCGGTCGAAGTCGTGCGCCTTTAACGCGTTCATCAGGATGTCCGGCAAAGCAAAAACCGAGGTTACGCTCAGGAAAGGAAAGCCGAACCCGTAGGGCATGAAAATGTTGTAAAAGAAGTTGTCCTGGGTGCGGAACATATACTCAAGGACGAAGAGGGGGCGGGTGAGAATGGTGCGAAAGACTTCGCCTCCGGTATTTCCGAGCTGGGCGTAGTACTCATTCCACTCGGAGTTGATCTGGTAGTTGGCGATAACCAGACTGGAAAGGAAGAGCCACCCGACTCCCAGAACCCCTGCGGTGGCCGACCAGGACCACGGCCGGCGTCGAAGTAGGGCGTAACCGGCGAAAATGACGCCGACAAAGGCGAAATTCTCTCTCACGCTCATCGTCAGCACAAGAAAGAGCAGGAAGAGCCAGATCTTGTTTCGCTCGAAGAAGTAGAAAGCGGCCAGAAAAAAGACGGCGGCGAAGGCGCTCTCGTAGCCTGCGCGCAAGTGCTGCGCGGCGATCTGAGGCGCCAGGGAGAAACTGACTGCCAGAACGAGGGCGGCGAAGGGGGTCAGCCTGGTGCGGGCGATCAGGAAAAGGGGGACCGCCGCCAGGCCCAGCGCGAGGGTTCGCAGGACGACAATAGTCTGGGGCGAGGGAAAAAGCGCGTAAAAGGGCAGGATCGCCAGGAGAAATGGTGGGAAGTGGGAGGCCAGATAGGTAGGCCCGCCCTCGTCCAACGTCGTATAATAGAAATTACCCCTAAGCGTCGCCCAAATGGTCTGGTTGTACTCTCCGAGGTCGCTGAAATAGCGGAGCAGATGATAGCTCCACAGATCCAGAGTCAGGAAAGAGGCGATGTAAAGACCCACCCAGATGCCTAGAAGGAGCGTGGCTCGCCGATCCAGCCAGGCCAAGGCACCATCTGACCGGTTCGAGAAGATGATTACCTTGAAAACAAGGGTGCCGACGACCACGAGCGCCAGAATCGCCACCGCTATAACCTTGGCCTGTGGTTGGACGATGCCCTCTGGAAAGAACCTGGTGGAGACTCCTCCGGCTCGAAAATAGGGTGCTGAGAACAACAGAACAAGGTTGACGCTGTAGGACCAGGCATCACTCCTGAGGACGCTCAGGAGTGGTCTCCCATACACCCGGACCAGGAGGACAGAGACGGCAAACCAAACAATCACCTGCCCAAACGCCGCCCAGGTGATGAACAGCACCACGCGCGAGAAGCCTGGATATGGAGAGACAAGTGAGGTCAAGAAATAGCCAGCCGCCGCCCCCATAGCGATGACAAACACAGCAGGCCACAGGGTATTCAGCAATAACGCTCTTCTACTTGTCACGGAAAACCCACGTGGTGAAATCTCGGACCATTCTGGCGAAGTTGGCTATTTCTGCGGTTGAGCGCAGGCGCCAGGCAGTCTTTGCCAGGGCCCTGGGCCGCAGATAGAAGCGCCGGTAGGCCCTCTGGCGCCAGGTCATCACTTCCTCTGGCGTCAGGGTATCCGTGCTGAGGAGCGAGTAGGTCTGCTCGTAGAGGGTCCAGTCTGTGGAATTAAGCCAGCCTCGGTGCTTGGCGATGCCATATAGCGGCGAGCCTGGAAGTGGGACAACGCAGTAGAACTGGGCGAAATCGACGTCTAAGCCGACGGCGAAGTCGATTGTGTTCCGCATCGTTCGCGCGGTCTCGCCTGGAAAACCCAGAACACAATGAGCGGTCACTTGCAGCCCTGCATCCTTGGCCCACTGGACAGCCAGCCTGGCCTGCTCCAAGGTTGTGCCCTTCATGATGGCGTCCAGCACCTTCTGGCTGCCCGTTTCGATGCCATAACCCACCATCCAGCAGCCAGCCTGTCGCATTTTCCGCAGGAGCCCTGGGGTCACCTGGTCGACCCGGCTGTTGCAGACCCAACTCACCCTGAGGCCGCGGCGAACGATTTCCTCGCATACCCCGGTGGCAAGGTCGTTGTCAAGGGTGAAAGATTCGGTCCAGAATAGAAACTCGTCGATGCCGTGCCGCTGGACAAGCCACTCTATCTCGTCAACCACGCTGTCGACGGTCCGCACCCGCAAGTTGCTGCCGTGATAGGGCTTGTTGACGCAGTAGAGGCACTTGAACGGGCAACCTCGCGCAGGTGAGATCAGCAGAAAGCGGCGGTTGCTGAAAGGGAGGCGATAATTATCCAGGTTTATCAAATGCCAGGCAGGGTAGGGTAGTTCATCGAGGTCGGCAATCATTCCTCGATCTTTGTTGTG
>JAMDCE010000584.1 GCA_023489135.1 Chloroflexota bacterium | reverse complement strand
GGAGGGTGGGCGCCGAGGCGCCTACCCTCCACTCATTTCATTAATCAAGGAGGGAGGTGAGGGTTTTCGCCGTGGCGAAAACCCTCACCTCCCTCCTTAGACTTAGGTGTTGTGTAACGGATTCAAAAAAGAGCGCAAAATAACTTACACTACCCTCCGTTGGGTACCGGGCGACGAGGGATCCCGAGAGAAATCACCACCTTAAATCTAGCTTGCCCGTACCGGGGAGCGGTGTCGTCGGATCGATATTCGCCACCAGCATATAAGGCTGGTTAGCCGCGAGAGCTTCTTCAACAGCCGCTCGGATGTCCTCGGCTCTCTCTATCCTAGTCGCTTTCATGCCAAAGGCATCGGCCAGCTTCACGAAGTCGGGGTTTTTCTGGTCGACCCAGGCTGTCCGACCGTCGAAGGCACCGATCTGGAACTGCTTGTTCACCACCTGGGTGCCATCGTCAAACACAATGCACACCACCGGAATGTTCTCTTTCAGCGCCGTTGGGATCTCTGGTATCGAATAATGGAAGGTCCAGTCTCCCGATATCGACACTACCTGCTTTTCCGGCCTAGCCAGTTTCGCCCCCATGGCCGCTGGGAAAGCCCACCCAATGTGGGCGTAGCCACCACAGAAATGGAAAGTTCTGGGGAGGTACGTCTCAAAGGCCTGCTGCGCCCAGACCGTCGTGCTGGTCGGCTCGCAGAAAAGGAGCGCCTCGTCCGGCAGAGTCCTGCGCAGCTCCTGCATAAACTCGCCGTGGGCGATACGGCTTCCCCCACCGTGGCACATCCCCGTCAGCTCAGCCTGCCACTTCTTCTTCAGATCCTGACAGCGGTTGAACCATTCTCCGGCGCCGGTTCCGCGGCTGACTTCCCTCTTGACCTCCGCCAGCAGTTCCCGCAGCACTTCTTTCGCGTCCCCCGCAATCCCCACGGCCGGCTGGAAAACCTTACCTACCTCCGTCTGGTCGATGTCGATGTGGATCAGCTTCCACTGCGCCGGTATGGTCCATTGCTGAGCATAGCTGAACTCGGCGAACCGGTGTCCCACCGCCAGCAACACGTCGGCTTCGTCCAGAATCTGGTTGGCGCAGCGCGCCCCGAAGACGCCAGACTGCCCTACAGATAGCTCGTGCTTCTGAGAGATCACGCCTCGTCCTGTCACCGACGTAGACACCGGAGCGGTCAGATACTCGGCCAATTCTTTGATTTCACTCTCCGCTCCGGCCATAAGAACCCCGCCTCCGGAGAGAATAGCCGGACGCTTGGCCGTGTTGAGCAAGGCTACCGCCCGCTCGATCGAGCGGCGATCGATCTGCCGCCCGGCTGGTGAAGCTCTGCCGGATGAGGGCTGCGGTAATTCCAGCGAAAACTTGTCAACCGTCATATCGTAAGGGATCTCCACCAGAACGGGCCCTGGCCGGCCCGAGTTGGCCAGGCGAAAGGCCATGTGGAGAACCTCAGGGATAAGCTCGCCCTGCGTTATCTTGGTCGACCACTTAACCAGGGGCCTGGCCATCTCCGCGGCCGGGGTGAGCTGCATCGGGTTCTTGTTGTCGTGGCGAGTGCTGGTTGTCCCCACTATTCCCACCATCGGAACGGAGTCCAAGGAGGCGTTGGCCAATCCCGAGATTATCATCGGCGCGCTGGCCGCGGTGCCCATCACCACGGCCGCTGCTCGACCGGCCAGCCGGTTATAGCCCTCGGCTATATGGGCTCCGCAGTACTCAAGGGTTGGATGAAAATTCTTGATGCTGGAATCCAGAAGAGCGTCGGCCATCTCAAACGCGGCGTGACCTATCACGCCAACGGCAAGATCGACCTTCTCGGCCTCCAGAGTCTTGATAACCGCCTCGGCACCTCGAACTTTTGTTAGCTCACCCACTTTGAGCCTCCCTTCATCGGTGTTGAAGTTGAGCAACGCTAAAAGGAACTCCGGATTGGCCTAGGGGTATATGCCCATCGTCGTGGTAGCCTCGCCAACTCTCCCCACGGCCAAGATGTAGGCTGCAGTCCGCATATCGACCGCGTACTCTTGCGCCTTCCGAGTCACCTCGTTGAAGCTTTTGGTCATAATCTGCTGCAACTTGGCGTTGACATCGCTCTTGCTCCAGAAGAAAGCCTGCAAATCCTGCACCCACTCGAAGTAGGAAACGATCACTCCACCGGCGTTAGCCAGGATATCAGGGATGACAAGGACACCTTTTTGCCGAAGGATCACGTCGGCGCGTGGCGTCGTCGGACCGTTAGCGGCCTCGGCCACGATTCTGGCTTTGATTCTGGGCGCATTGTGCACGGTGATCTGCCGCTCGACCGCCGCTGGCACTAGAACGTCGCAGTCAAGCTCGAGAAGCTCCTTGTTGGAAATCTCTTTGGCACCTGGAAACCCTTGCACCTGACCGGTCTTCATCTTGTGTTCGAGGACGGCCTCAGGATCCAAGCCGTCAGGATCGTAGACGCCCCCGCGCGAGTCACTCAGGGCGATGATGGTGCAATCGGCGCGGCGGAGCATTTTGGCAACGGCGGTGCCAACCTTGCCGAAGCCCTGAATAGCCACCTTCGCCTTGTCCAACTTCAAGCCAACTCTATCCGCCGCCTGCCTTATGGCGTAGACGCTGCTCAGGCCAGGGGCCTCTACCCGACCCTCTGATCCGCCGATTGCGATGGGCTTGCCGGTGACCGCGGCTGGAATGGAGTAACCATGATGCAGGCTGTAAGTATCCATCATCCATGCCATTACCTGGGCGTTAGTTCCCACGTCGGGAGCCGGTATATCGCTCTCTGGACCCATCAAGAGCGAGATCTCCGTCGTGTAGCGACGGGTAAGGTCCTCCAGCTCCTTGATCGATAGAGCCTTAGGATCGCAGACCACTCCGCCCTTTGCGCCGCCAAAAGGGATACCCACCACAGCGCACTTCCAGGTCATCCACATGGCCAGGGCTCTCATCGAGTCGAGAGTAATATCCGGGTGATACCTGATCCCACCCTTGGCCGGACCCCTGGCCAGGTTGTGCTGAACTCGATACCCCGTAAAAACCTTCAGGCTGCCATCGTCCATACTGACCGGAAAATGCACGATGAGCTCGCGCTTGGGGATCGTTAAGATTTCTGTCAGACCCCCATCGAAACCGAGGAACGCTGCGGCCGAACAGATCTGTTGGACGGCCACGTCGAAAGCGCTCTGAGCGCTCTCTTCCTTCTGTACGCTGCAATCGGTCAATTCTCCACCTCGCCAAAGCGGCCCGCCCGGCCAGCGCCGGCCCGTGCGAGCCAATCATCGTTGATAATGTCTCGACCCAGGAAGAAAGCAGCGGGGAAAGACGAGAAAGGGTTACATACTGTACTTTAAACCTAGTTTCGCACCTTTACCGGCAGAAGTCAAGCGTGCTTTTGCAGGAAGATCGGGGTCGTGATATACTCTTGGTCGACAGCCTGCATCGCTAAGTACAACTCTCTTGCTCGGCAGGACAAAGTGGTCTTCATTGTGGCGTCGATAAGCCGGACCATCC
>JAMDCE010000196.1 GCA_023489135.1 Chloroflexota bacterium | reverse complement strand
CAAATACGTCAGACCCGCCATTACAACTGCGCTAGATTTCCCCTGTCAAGATTATGGGAAATCTTCACACAGAATTGGTATTAGGGCTTGGAGACCCCTGTAAGAGTGAGACACAACACTAGCCCGAAGAATTCCTGCCGCGCCTCAGCATTCGGAAGGCCTGGTGCACTTCTTCGGACCGCAGAAGCACGGCCTCAATCAGGTAGACTCCACCGGCGAGGCCGATGCTGCCCACAATCCAGACGAATTCGCCGATACTGCGCGGCTGGAGGTCGAGGCTAGATTTGAGCTGCACCATGGCGTAAAGGACAACTCCCATAGCCAGGCCGGCCGCACAAGTCCTAAAGATGGAGACCAGCGTCGCGCGATCGTCCAGGTCGCGCAGTCGACGGCGCGCCATCACTACTAGAAGGATCATTTCGAGCACGGACGTGGCCGTCAGACTCAGGGCTAGGCCGCCGTAGCCCAGCAGGGGTGCTAGCGCCAGACTAAGGCCGATGTTGATGGCGATGGTGAGAAGAGCGATTATGACGGGCGTGCGGGTGTCGTGCATAGCGTAAAATGCCCGGGTGACGATCTCGATGACGGCAAAGGCGAAGAGGCCCGCCGCGAAGAAGAGAAGGGCCCAGGAGACCATCTCCGTAGAGCGCTCGGTGAAAGCGTAAAACTGGAACAGCAGGCGCACAATTGGCTCGCGTAGCAGGATAAGGCCGATGGAAGCAGGCATCGTCAGAAAAAGACCAACTCGGATGGTGGAGGCCAGGGTGGCCTTGAATCCCTGCATATCGCGGGTGCCAAACTGGCGAGCTAGCGTCGGGAAGATGACCGTGGATAGGCTGATGGCTGAAACGCCTAGTGGCAGGCTCATGAGCAGGTAAGCGTAGTTTAGAGCGGAGATGCTTCCCTCGGTGAGATGAGAAGCAATGTTCGTGATAACGATGAAATTTATCTGGACGGCGGCCTGACCAAAGAGGCGGGGCAGCAGCAAGCGCCCCACATCTCGGACGTCCTTCCTCCAGAGACCGAGACGGGGAACATAGTGAATGCCTACCTTGATGAGGCTGGGGACCTGAACTAGAAAGTGCGAGGCCGCCCCGATCACCACACCTGTCGCCAGCCCGTAGACCCCCAGGTAGGGAGTGAGAAAAAGGCCTCCCAAGATGATTAGTAGATTGTAGGTGATGGGTCCGATGGCCGGGGTAAGAAACCGGTGGTGAGATTGCAGGATGCCCATGGAGATTCCGCCCAGACCGAGGAAAAGGGGTGAGAGCAACAGGAGGCGTGTAATGCTGGTAGCTAGTTCTTTCTGCCAGGGACTGAGACCGGGGGCGATAACCCAGTCGATTAACTGCGGCGCCAGGATAGCCGCCAGGATGGCGGCGACTACGAATACCAGCAGGGTGATGGTGAGGATCGAGCTGGCGAGGCGCCAGGCCTCCTCATTATCGTCTTTAGATAGATGGCTCACAAACACGGGGATAAAGGCCGAGCTGAGCGCTCCCCCTATGACGAGGAGAAAAAGAGTGTCAGGGATGCGAAAGGCGGCGACGTAAGCGTCGTATTGGCCTGAAGTTCCGAAGAGAGCGGCAATGACCATTTCTCGGATCAGGCCGAGAACGCGGCTGATGATAAGGGCGCCCATCACGATCAAGGCATTTACGGCGAGACTGCGCCCGGCGACAGTTCGCTGAGCCGTGGCGGTCATATTGACCCCTCCCCAACTCTCCATCTGAGCTTGGAGGGGGCCTCTGGCTGTCCCTCGCTTGCCTTATCAGCCGGTACGTTTGCAGGCGGCGGGCCCCATGTCCGCCCTACTGGCCCTTTGCCCCCCTTGGGCGGGCACGTTGCCCGCCGAGGAGCTTCTGCACGGAGGATACAAAACTGGTTGATTTGTTCTACTCCGTCTGCTATAATGCTACGGTTAATCAGACTCACCGGATTCTACAGGAGGTTTCGACTTGGCCAATATCAAATCTGCGATCAAGCGCATTCGGGTATCTCAGCGCAAACGGGCGCGCAACAAGCCCGTTCGGTCAGCCGTCAAGACATTCGTCACCAAAGCCGAGAAATCCATCGCCCAGGGACAGGCCGAGGAAGCTTCCCAGGCCGTGGGGACAGCCATCAGTGTTCTGGATAAGGCCGCTTCAAAGGGTGTTCTCCACCGGAATAATGCGGCGCGCCGGAAGTCTCGCTTGATGAATAAATACAACGTTCTCGGCACTCGCTGAGTCCTACCTGAGATTAAATATAGAAGCTGAGACAGCGCTCCATCGGTGCTGTCTCTTTTTCTTTGTCATCCCCACGGCAATCCGCAGCCATTTCCATTGGTGGCAGATGCCAGGCGTCCAATCCAGGGCCAGGAAATCGCCCAGAGCGAGAACCTTTCTTCGGTAATTTCAAATCGGTTTGCTTGCCCGGCGATAGCAAACCTCGGCCACGAAGAGATCCAGAGCCGTTTGAGGTTCGCTCCGACCGAGCTTGACCTCGTTATCTATGCGCACGATCTCCTGGTAGATCCGTTCCAGATCCTGGAGAGCGAACATCTGAGCCTGCCTGGTCAACTTGTTGGCCAGCCAGGGCTGCAAAGATAAGGCCGAGGCCACCTCGCTGGATGAGAGATGCTGCTGAGCTCGTTCTTTGACCTGGAGGAGAAGGCGAAACTGCCTGGCGACCATAACCAGCAGCTGCGACGGATGGGTGCCAAAATCCAGAAGTCGCCGGAGGGCCACCAAAGCCGCGCCGCCGTTCCGCTGACCTAGCTGGTCCACAAAATCGAACACGTCGCTTTCGTCGGCGTTCCTGGTCAACAAATGGACGTGCTGCCTGGTGATTTCTCCCTGATCCCCTACGTAGGTGGCAAGCTTGTCGAGTTCCTGAGATAGCAGGTAGAGATCGCTGCCCACAAAGGCCGCCAGTTCCTCGGCCGCATCGGAAGCTACTCTAACCTTTCGCCTCTTTCCCTCGTCCGCAATCCATCTCTGGAGGTCGATGGCCTCCAAAGGTTTGAATTCCTTTATTTCCCCGTGCTTGACCGCGGCCTTGTAGAGAGGATGGTCTTTCTTTAGACTTGTCTCCTCCAAGCACACTACGATGGTGAAAGGCGGCGTCTGGCCAATATACTCCAGTATCTTCCAGGCGGCTTCTTCGTTGGTCACCTCGGCCGTTTTCTCCGTTGAGACCGACGCCTTTTCACCGGCTTTGCGCCTGGAAAGTCTATTTGCCAGACCCTCGATGATAACCAGTCTCTTCTCGGCCAGAAAGGGCATCGCCTCGCAGAGCTGGATCACCTCATCGGCGGTAGCCTTCGCCCCGTCCACTTTGGCCAGGTTCAGGTCGGCAAGATCTGGGGGAAGGTAGCGTTCTTTGAGTCGTCCAAGTTCTTCATGGGCGCCGAAGCTATTCTCGCCGCAAAACAGGTATAACATTTACCTCGCCACAAAAGGAGGAAAACAAAACCCCACTATGCCGTGTGCCACTCTGTTTTGAACCCGCAAACGCAGGTGGGTGTCCATCTTTTGGTCCTGCATTACCAGCTCCGAAAGGCGAATGCCCGCCGGCCCAGGCCTATGCATCTCCGCCAGAATCAGACTCCCTATTCACAGGTGTTGGCTCAAAACTTCGTAAGAGCATCACGGGCACGGTAGGGTTCCGCCGGTATGATAGCAAAAAGGGGGTGGGAAATCAATATGCGGTGGAGCCTAGATGAGGTGGTCAGAGGGAAAGCCGAGATCTCTAGAGAGGTACTTCTGGCGAGGGTCGCTGAAGACCGGCAGGCGTGAGAGGGTTAGCTCGACAGACCCTCCCACGCCCATTGATTCCAGGGCTGCGCGTCAAACCTTTGCTAACTCAATCTCTCGATGCTCACGGGGATGACGCCAGAGTCGAGTGAGCCTATGGAGGCGAAGGCGGCCATGGACAAATCGACCACTACCGCCCCGCCAAACCCTCCGGTATCTCTCACCTGAACCACCACGCTAGCGCCGTTCGATTGATTAGTGACACGCAGCCAGGTACCGAGCGGGAAAGTGTTTGATGCTGTCGTGGTCGGGTCATACATGTCGAAGATCTGGCCGTTGGCCATTCCATTGCCGTGGAAACCGGGGCCATACCAGGTTGCCAGGCCGGTCTGAACGACTCCACTGCTTACACTGGGGGTGGTTGGAGTTTGGGACGGTGAAGTGTTGGTGGAGAAGGCTTTTCCAGGTCCAGAGACGTAGTTTCCATAGACCCAACCCTCTTTATCCTGGGTCTTAACGTGATACCATGACACTCCGGCCTGGTCGTGATCTTCTCCGACTACCTCCACTTTGGTTCCTTCCGCCAGGATCCCGACGACTCTGGCCCATATCCCGGACCGAAGCCGTAGGCCCAGCCCTCCCGTGCCTTGAACGCTACCATCCCAGCCGAGAGCGATCGCAGGCGTAGACCACAGGATGCCTACCAACAACAGCACTGCCACAGATCGTCTAATCACCATTACCATCCTTCCTTTTTGGTTCGTTCTGAAGGAAAGCTGGCTTGGACGTCAAGCGAGCAATAGCCTCCCAAGGGTTAATGGCCGTGGAAACAGCCAACTCTAACAGGCGCAGCGACCTGGAACCTTTACCTTCAGACAAAATCTTGCGGACGCTTTTGGATAGGCCCGGCCCGGACATAGCCATGCCCTGGGACCAAGCCACTTCTTGGATATGAATACTTGAGGCGTGCAGATTGCATGGGAAGGTGCGAGAGACGTCGATAAAGACGCTACCCTACGGAGCGATTAGCTAGCAAGAAACGTGCCAGCGATTGGCAAGCTATCTTGCGCCCAATTCTTGAGGCAAACTTATGATTTCGCGCGGTTTCGCGCCTCTTCAAATGCCGACTTGCCGGCTGGCGATGGGATGAGTTTCGCTAAGTGTACGTTCTTGGAACACCTGGGTGGGCCGTTAGCGGTCGGGATGATCGGGTAGGGAGGCCCATGAGGGCAATGAAAGAAGGTGGTTTGTGGGGATAAGAAGATGCCTTAGCCTGTAGAGCCTTGATTTATCAAGGCTCTACAGAGCGGGCACCTGATGCTTAGCCTGCCACCCCTTCTGCGACGCGGAGGTCTAACGCGTGTAGATGACGTAAGTGCCGGCGATCTTATCGTGAATACCCTGCTTCTGGCTGTCAAAGGCGGCCCAGATGTAACCGATGGCGAAAGGAATGATCGAGTTGACGATGTAACCGACGAAGCGAAGGATCGCTTTCCCGAGGGTTAGATCTGCGCCTTCCACCGTCACGACCTTCAGGCCCAGAGCCATCTTTCCAGGTGTGGCACTTTTCAGAGTCCAGAAGGCGATCACATAGCCTATCTCGATGGCTACGATCAGGAGCCAGGCCAGACATCCGCCTGCGGCGGCTAGTCCACCTGTCTCATCACCTGCTGCGGCGCCTATCCCCGCAAATCCTGCTCCCAGAGGCAGGGAAATGGCCAGGGAAACAACACCGAGAATAACGCCATCAATCAGGAGAGCCACAAATCTGATCCAAAAGCCCGCCTTTCTCGCCCCGGCGGCGCCGTAGGGCTGACCGTACACCGGAGGCTGATACGCGGGAGGCGCATAGCCAGCCTGAGACGGCGGCTGGTAAGAGGGAGGCGTATAGCCAGCTTGAGATGCCGGCTGGTAGGAGGGAGGCTGATATCCCTGCGCCGGAGGAACATAATACTGGTGATCCTGGGGCGGAGGGGGCGGGGACGATGGTTGATAGACGGCTGTTTGCTCCGGTGATGGTTGGGGAGCGCCGCAGAGTCCGCAGAACTTAGAGTTGTCGGGGATCTCTCTTCCACAAGATGAGCACTGCACGGCCGTGCCTCCTTCTTCGAAATAATAGTTGGACGAAACACCACCGTATTCCAGAGTGTTGGGAGCGCTATTTCTAAAGACTTTGCGTTGTTGCGCCTACGTTGGCGGAGCCTTTGGCACCCAGGTTGGGACCTCCAGGCCCAGCGTTTCCACGAGGAAATCGGCTACCTCGTCAGGGACGTCAGTGACGACAAACACCTCCTGGCTGGCGCTACGGCTGCGCGCCGAGAGTTTAATCCCGCTGACGGTCTTGGTCTGAATTCGCAGTTTCACCGCAGCGGCGTTGCTCTGAGTAACCTTGATCCGCCCGGGAATCACGGATTTCACTTTAGGGTGGGCGGCAATCTTCTCCAAGAGAGGTGGCACGTCTTGTATGATATTGTGCTCCCTCTTAACCCCCTTGGACCTGTACTTACGTCCCATAGTCCCTTCTATCGCTGGCAAAAACGCGCTACAGACCAGGTCGCAGGCCATCTCCCCGGGCTGTTTTTATCGCTTTGTCTGGAGATGGAAAAAGTATAGGGAACTCACCCTGCAGCCTTTCCGCCGCAACCACATATTCCCCATCTCGCTGAGCCGCCTCAGCCACCCGAACGTAACCACCCCAACGATCGAGAAAAGTCACCCATTCGCCAAGTGGTCCAATGCCAACCAGGGCGACGCCGAGTTGATGGGCCGTTTGCACCAAAGCGCTCATCTAGGCATTCCTTGCCAGCGAACAGTACTACAATGACCAGATCCCCGACTGCTTCTTAACTCGTCAAGAAATGATGGCGCATCGGAAGCCTGGCTGCATTATACCACACTGGCGTTACCAGAACTACGCCCACGATCGAGACGTTAGTTTGGCGACAGAAAGAATGAAGGCAAGTCCAACTTTCGAGATCGGGCTTGCCCTTGGCTTCTCTAGTCCCCCCAAGCGTGAGCGGCTAATGTCGCTATAACCTGAAGCCCTGCGTCGGCGCCAGCATCACTCCCACGACTCCGCGGTTACTGTCCAGACGAGTGGGCCCTTTTCTTAGAGCCTGTCGGGCTTCTTCAAGGAAAATTGCCCTTTCGGAATGAACCTGAAAATTGGGGGAGTGGGGAGTCGCGAGTCCGGTTCGGAAAAGGGTACAAAATGCATCAGGGTACCTTACATTGTCAGGCCTGCCGCAAAAGCTTATAATTCTGGTGAAGCCACACCGTGCCACCGGTCCAGATGAGGTTCAGAACGCATGCCGGAACTCGGGCGACTGGGAATAGCGCTTCTATTGCTGAGCACCCTGGGACTGGGTTTTCGACCTCCGGCGATCACGGATGCCGATATTCCCACGCTCAGAGCAGGAGAGCAGGAGGTCAGCCTGGCCGCAGCGGCGCAGCCCCCCGAGACGGCAGCGGCGGCCGCTATTATTCTGGATTCCACTGACGGGAGGATAGTTTTCGAGAAGGACGCACGGAAGCGGCTGGCCCCGGCGAGCACGACCAAGATCATGACGGCGCTGCTCATTCTTCGACTGGCCGACCTTTCGGATGTGGTAACTATTGTGCCAGAAGACCTGGCAGGAGGCACGAGCATGGGCCTGGTGGCTGGAGAGGAGCTCACGGTGGGTGATCTCCTGGAGGGAATGCTGCTAAACTCGGCCAACGAGGCCGCCATGGCCGTCGCGCGGCACGTGGGCACTACCTATGCGACAGAGGATGGAGAGACAGGTGTCGCGCGTTTTGTGACCCTTATGAACGGCGAAGCTAGCAGGTTGGGATTGCTGGACACGAAGTTCGAGAACCCGCACGGTCTCGACTCCGACGGTCACTACAGCAGCGCTTACGATCTGGCCATGCTCGCCCGAGAGGCGCTGAAGTACAAAACGTTTGCCCGGATCGTGGCCACTAAGGAAATGACTATCGAGGATGGGGTGGGCCACCAGTTGGTAAACACAAACCAGCTCCTTGGCAGTTACGAGGGGGTTGACGGGGTGAAGACCGGCACCACGGATGCGGCGGGAGCCTGCCTGGTTGCCTCAGTCACCCAGAACGGCCATCAGATAATCGCTGTGGTCCTGGGAGCAGAGGACCGCTACGTGGAGACGGTTAAGCTGCTGGACTATTTCTTCGCCAGTTACGCGTGGATACCGCTGGATCTGGAAGGGCGGGGGACTGGTCGCTATCTCGATGCCAGCGGAACGCTGAGACTACTCGGCCTTCGGGAGCACGCCGTGGAACTCGTTCCCCGGTGGGAGGCGGGCTTGCTTCGTTCTCAGCTACAACTGCTCCCCTCATCTGATGCCGGCGGGTTGAATCCCGTAGGGCAGCTCAGTCTCTATTTGGGGAGCACGACGTTGCGGAGTGTGCCCGTTTACTTTGAGGTGGAGTCTCAACCTCGAGTTGCTGAGGTCAGACAGTTCCTTTTCTCATTGAATTGAGAGGGAGGGAAGGGATGCAGGAGAGGTTGCAAAAGATCCTTGCTAATGCAGGAGTCGCCTCCCGACGAGCCACTGAAGAGATGATCAGGGCGGGACGGGTGACTGTGAACGAGAAGGTGGTTACACGGTTAGGCACCAGAGCGGACCCGCTCCAGGATCGCATTGCCGTAGATGGGAGACTGCTCCGCTGTGAGGCAGAGCTTGTCTACTTAGCCGTGAACAAGCCACAGGGGTATATCAGTACAGCGCGAGATACCCACGGTCGGAAGACGGTGCTGGATTTGGCTCCCAAGATGGGGCGTTTGTATCCAGTGGGACGTCTCGATGCTGACAGCGAGGGTTTGATTCTCTTGACAAATGATGGCGACCTGGCCTATCGACTAACCCACCCGAGCTTCGTGGTCGAAAAAGAATATCGAGTGTTGGTGGAAGGGCACCCGTCCAGCGAAAAGCTGGCCCGGCTGAGGCAAGGGGTGGAAATCGACGGAGAGGTCTCGGCTCCGGCCAAGGTGGAAGAAACCGGACGGGAGGATGGAAACACTTGGCTTCGGCTCGTCATTCACGAAGGGCGCAAACGGCAGATCAGACGGATGGCCGAAGCGGTGGGGCATCCGGTGATAAAGCTCATGAGGACAAGAATTGGCTCGCTGCGGCTGGGTGAATTGGCGCCAGGACAGTTTCGACGCTTGGCCCCGGGAGAGGTTCAGAAGTTGTTCACGGGCAGCCGGAAGAAAACGTCGCCCCGCAGTGTGGGAAAGGTAGGATAAATGCTCAAGCCTAGGACCATCGCCATTGACGGACCAGCCGGGGCCGGGAAGTCGACGATCGCCGAATTGCTGGCCGAGCGGCTTGGTTATCTGTTTCTCGATACTGGGGCAATGTACCGAGCTATCACCTGGTTGGCGCTGCAGGACAGCATTGCCAGCACCGATTGCCAGAGGCTCAGCGATCTGGCCAGGAAGGTGAAGATCACTATCCTCGGACCCACCGTCTTGGACGGACGGAAATACACCGTGCTGATTGATGGCCAAGACGTGACCTGGGATCTGCGGCGGCCAGAGGTAGACCAGAACGTGTCGGCGATTTCGGCCTGTCAGGAAGTTCGAGAGGCTTTGGTACCTCAGCAGAGGGAGTCGGCCAGGCAAGAAAGGGTAGTGATGGTGGGTCGGGACATCGGCACCGTCGTGCTGCCCGAGGCCGACTTGAAGATCTACCTGGATGCTTCTCTCGAGGAAAGGGCCAGGCGCCGGTATGCTGAACTGGCTGCGCGGGGAAAGCATAGACGATTCAACAGCGTCTTGGCCGAAATGCGGCGACGAGATCAGATCGATAGCGAACGGCAAGCCTCTCCGCTGCGAGTGGCCGAGGATGCCAGAGTGGTCGATACCGATGGGCTCACCATCCAGCAAGTACTGGGGCGAGTGATGGATCTATTGAACGCCAACGATGGTCACAAAGGCGAGGACTGAGGGTTAACCGTGAGCGCTCTCATCTATTACTTCCTGCGATCGCTAGCCGTGATTCTCGCCAGATTCCTGGTGCGGCTGCAGGTGGAGGGAGGGGAGAATGTGCCCAGAAAAGGCCCGGCGATTCTGGTGGTCAACCATGTGGACATCGTCGATCCGCCAATTCTGGTGATTAGTACCCGACGCCACATATTTTTCATGGCCAAAGAAGAGCTCTTTCGGGTCCCTGTATTTGGCGGGCTGATGCGAAAGGCGGGGACGATTTCGGTGAAACGGAAATCAGTGGACCGGCAGGCCCTGCGCCAGGCTCTGAATGTCCTGAAAGGTGGAGGAGTGCTGGGGCTTTTTCCCGAGGGGACCCGGAATGCAGCGGCGACATTGCAGCGGGCCCACACCGGCGCGACGATGCTGGCGCTGCGATCAGGTGTGCCAGTACTGCCTGTCGCGCTCGTGGGCACGGGAAAGGTTTTCGAGGAGAAGGGACGTTTTCTCCCCAGAAGGGTACCGGTGAAGGTTGTGTTTGGTCCGGCGTTCCATCTCCCGCAGAGGGAGAAGGAAGGTAAAGAGGACTTGACGGAGCTAACCGACTTTATGATGGGGCGGCTGGCAGTGCTGCTGCCTCCGGATTTGCGGGGCGTTTACGCTGGAGCTGTTGATCAACCATCGCGGCGCGGTTCCCCGGGAGACTTGGTGGTCAGTGTGAAGGAGGGATAGTGTTTCGAGTAGGGATTCTCACTTTGAGCGATAAAGGATCACGCGGCGAGCGTGAGGATATTAGCGGGGCGGTTATTCGCGAGTTGGCCGGCCAGCTAAACGGTGAGGTGGTCCAGTACGAGGTTATTCCTGATGAAAAGGAGATCATCCAGAGCAAGCTGGTTTCGTGGTCAGAGGATCTTTGCCTGGACCTGATTCTCACCACTGGCGGCACGGGACTCACTCCCCGAGATGTTACACCAGAAGCGACGCTAGCGGTGCTGGATCTAGAAATACCAGGCATCGCGGAGGTCATGAGAGCGGAGAGCCTGAAGAAAACGCCGCATGCGATGCTTTCCCGCGCCGTGGCCGGGATCAGGGGACGGACTATGATTATCAATCTTCCGGGCAGCCCGAAAGGTGTGCGAGAGTGCCTGGAGGCGATTCTTCCGGCACTAACCCACGGCCTGGAGAAAATGAAGGGGGACACGACGGACTGCGCCACGCGGTAGTAGGCGATCGGGCGTTAGGGACTATAGGAGCCAGCTAACCCTAGCCCCCTAACCCCTATTTCGCCGGTTTGGCAATCACGATGATGCGATGGGTATCGACCCAGTAGGGCCAGCAGGTTATTAGGGTCAGAGTTTCATCGGGGGTAGGATCCATAAACTTGGCGTTGTCACGACGTTGTTCCTCGGAGGCGCCCACTTCTTGCACGAGCTCCATCCGGGCGATCATGTACTTGTACTCCCCCTTTGCCGTGTACAGGTTGATCTCATCTCCGACGGCCAAGTTCTCCAGATAACGGAAAACTTCCCCGTTGATGTCGTTGTGACCGGCTAAGATAATGTTGCCCGGCTGACCAGGCACGCCCGTTCCCTGGTGATGGCCGACCGCGTAGTCGGCTACGTCCCACTCGGCCATGGTCTGCCCGTCGACGGTCACCGTTTTCCACCCGACCTCAACAATTTCGCTGTCTAGCCCGATCTTGGGAATGACAATCCTGACGGGGGGAACGTAGTCCCGTTTTGGCGTCTCTGGCGTTGCCTTGGGTGGGTCACTGAGTACTGGAAGGAAGCGCCCTACATCGACAGCCGGAGTGGCTGGTACGGTGGATGTTGGGGAGGGTTGGGAAGCTACGGTGGGCGATAGAGTGGCGAGAGGAGGGGCAACCTGCTTAGGTTTCTGCGGCTTGAGCTCCGGGTCGTTTTCCGCCGTAAAGCGGCTTTGCAGGCTCGCCTCCTGGTATTTGAGGTACCCTTCGTACGCTCCTAGAGACAGCACCAGAAGGGCGCCAATGACTATCAAGAAATTGCCGATCCTCCTGAAAAGGCTCTTTCGCTTCCGCCCGGTCCTCGGGCCCGTGCCGTAGGATTCCATGCCTAGGAACTCTCCTCTCCCTCCCCGCAATTCTAGCATTCCGGCAAGAACTGTGCCAGAAGAGCTTCTTTTCTCGTTGGGTGCCGTCCAAAAGACTGCGCTCTTTTTCGGGAACCTGTCACACCCAAACCAATTACCGCGAAACGCTGCTGATTCTCTAGAAAGAGCGCACGAACAGAGTAATCGTCCTTCTGTATGAACGCATTCTATAATTCTAGGGGGAGGAGCGTTTCCGCCATCGCGGAAACGCTCCTCCCCCTCTGGATTTCTGTGCCCGGAGGCTAGTTCGGAAGAGACTGGAATGAGCGGTGGCACCGCTAGTTAGGATTCCTGGGAGAGGGCTGGGTAGACCGTGGAACGCTCAGCCGCTGATTTCTGCTGGGCCACGGCGATGCGGGGCTGATCGGCTGCCACTGTGGAAGCATCGGCGATGCAATAGCCCAATATTACCGGGGTCTGCGTCGGCCCCGTGGTCCGATGGCCGTTGGAGTGGGCTGTGAGCTGAGTTGACGAAGGCGTTGCCCCGGCGTCAAATCTGCAGTTGTTTGGGGAATTCTGTCAATGGCTCCCAACCCTCCTCCGTGACAACAACCATGTCCTCCAGCCGCACGCCGCCGATACCCGGGACGGATAGGACCGAGTGACCAGCCGTGATCACCATGCCCGCTTGAAGTTCCACCTGGGCGTGAGCGGGTGAAATGGTGGGGGCCGGAGTCTCCTCGAACATCAAGCCGATGCCGTGGCTGATGCCGCGAACGTAGTGTTTTCCGTAGCCGCTTTGCGTCACCACTCGTTCAGCCGCTCGATCCAGCTCGATGTTCTTCACTCCCGGTTTGATGGCATCCAGGGCGGCCTGCTGAGCGGCCTGGTAGATGGCGAATAGATTCAACTGACTTTCCTCTGGCTCGCCGAGAACCACCGTCCGAGCAAGGTTCCCGCAGTAACCAGCGTGAACTGGCACCACGTCCAGAAGGATCAGTTCTCCGGGAAGGATTCTCTTATCGGTGCTGCTGCCGTGCAGCCAGCCCGAACGGTAGCCCGAGTTAACGAAGGTGGGGACGGCCACGCCATGCCCACCCGCTTTACGCATGGCGTACTCGGCCTCGGCGGCCACTTCATTCTCCGTGACTCCCTCCCGAATGGCGTCGATGGCGGCCTTCATCCCAACCTCGGCGATACGGGCCGCTTTTCCTAAAAGGGCCATCTCTTCGGCAGTCTTGATCATCCGCAGGGGACCGATGACCGGCTCAGAATCCACAATGTGAACCTTCGGGTTGGCCCTCTGGAACCGCTCCACCAGGAAGAGCGGCGTGCCAAAACCCATTTCCACGCCGACTCGTCCGTTTTCGGCGCCGAATTCCTTGAGCAACGTGACCACCGTTTTCATCTGTTCGGCGAGGCCGCTAAAGGTTCGAATATCTTTGGCACCGATGTTCTGGCGAGCCTCCTGAAGCTCCTCGCGAAAGACGATGATGGCCGGTTCTCCCTCTCTCGGGACGATCGCCCGGGGTTGGCTGCGGTCTTCTCCGATGAAATAGATGTACTCGTCGTGATTAAGGAGCATCAGCGCGTCTATATTGTTTTGGGCCATTAGCTCCTGGGCTCGTCTAACCCTGTCCATACGAATCGGCATTGTCGCCTCCTCAATGCATCGTTTCTCTAACCGTCTCCCACGGCCGCGTAGGCTTTGTCGAGACCGGGCACGGTTTGATGCCGTCCGATCTCCCTGGGATCGATCCAGGTCAAAGCGACGTTCTCCCAATCGAGTTTGACCTGGCCGGTGGTGGTTTCGAAGAGAAAGGGATGCACCAGCCAGCGCCGACCGCCCTCGGGATCTTCTACAGCCACCGGTTCGCCGGCCTTGACCAAACTGACCTGGTCCCGGTCCAGGCCGGTCTCCTCCAGGATCTCCGTGTACGCGTGAATCAGAGGATCGGCGTTCACCGGTAAATACCCTGATATGCCAGCCCATCGGCCCTGGTAAGTGCCGACTCGTCCGCTTCGCTTGACCAGAAGGATCTTCCCCTGAAAGCGCAGGAAGCAAGTCACGACTTCGGTTGCCCGCTCTTCCATTCCGAGCCTCTTTCGCCGTCGGCTGATCGCTGATTGCATCTGTCCCTTATATGGTCAAAACGTAGGCTTGTCAAAGTTGTTATCGTCGCCGACGTTTTCCGGCAAGGCGACGGAAGCAAGGAGACTGGATCTGACGGTTAGGCATTCTATCGCCTGGACGAGGTAGGTGCAATCAAACCTGCAATTGTGCCAGATGAGGTGATTCATTGCCTCAGGGCACGCCAGGAGACTCGTGGCGCGCCCTGAGCTTAAGCACACGGTCGGGGTATTAACTTGCCGTTTGGCTGGTCAGGGTTAGATTTCGCTAGACCGTTTGACCCAGCTCAAGAGGTTCGCCTGCGGTCAGCCTGTTGAGAGGGAGGAGATCGCCGTAGCTGAAGTCGTCTTTCAGTAACCTGTCCTTCATCGCTCGCACCGGACGGCCCTCCCGGATCAGAGTTACTATCACGCCAGCGCCGCTGATGTCTCCGACGAAGACCATTCCCACGATCCGGTCATCTTTAAGTATCAATTTCCGGTACACTCGCTCTCGAGCCCGGAAGGTGGTGATGGTCTCGTAGCCGGAATCGTTGATCTGGACTTGCCCGGCCGAGACGGCGGGGATTTGGAAAAAGTCGAAGGCGTTCTGAGCGGTCAGGCCACCAGGATATCGACGAGTCTGTCCGGCCATGTTATGCCCGGCAAAGCGACCCTGGCTCACCGCCAACGGCCAGATTCCCGAGACCGCGGGCCGGCGCAGGCCCAGGTCGTAGGCCTCGGCCACGTCTCCCGCACCAAACACTCCCGGGGCGCTCGTCTCCAAGAGGTCGTTTACCAATATTCCTCGACCGACGGCAAGCTCGGCCCCGGCGGCAAGTCCGATATTCGGTCTCACCCCCACGGCCAAGACTACCAGTCGGCATGGCAGCACCTGGTTGGAATGAAGGACAACGCCCTCTACTGCTGCTTTCCCATTGCAGTTTTCCGTTGCGATCTGTTTCACCGTAGCGCCGGTGCAGACTTGCACGCCCCTTCGCTCAAACTCCTGCCGGAACAACTCGGCTGAGAGTGAGTCAAGCTGTTGGATCAGCAGATGTGTCGCGCTCTCTACCACGGCGACTTTGAGGCCACGTTTGTGCAGCGCTTCGGCCGCCAGAAGACCGATCAAACCACCGCCGATGACCACAGCGCTCTGTGCTCCCTCGCTGGCCCTCATTAGACCAGTGGCGTCGGCCATACTGCGCAATCCGAAGACTCCTTGCGCTTCCACTCCAGGGAGGGGCGGCAGAACAGCCGCGCTGCCAGTCGCCAGGAGCAGCCGGTCGTAGTACAGGTCATCACCCCGATCCAGTTCCACTCTGCGGCCTCCGACATCGATTCTTGTCGCTTTGCAACCCCGGATCAGTTGGATGTCTAGCGCAGCGCAGTGGCCAGGAGAGCGAAGGTAGAGGTCTTCTTCATCCGCAGTGCCGCTGAGGAGATAGGGCAGCATGGCCCGAGAGTAGGTAACCTCTGGCTCGGCCGAGATGATGGTGATCTTGCTCCTGGTGTCCAGAGCACGAAGGGTTTCGGCCGCCGTGAGTCCGGCTATCCCATTTCCGACGATCACGTAATTCATAGCTGGCCCTCTTCTTTAGTGATCGCCTGGGGCCCGTACGGCCTTCTGGCGTCGTCGGTTGGCCCAGTCGTCCACATCCGTGTAAATGAGAACGCCGCTAGGGCAAGAATCAACACAGGCTGGCGTCTCTCGATCGGGGCAGAGGTCGCATTTAACGGCCACGTCGGCCAGTGGACCAGGTACGATTACCCCGTACGGGCAGGCCATTACGCACATCCAGCAGCCAATGCACTTCCGCCCGTTCGAGGTGTTGGTGACGATCCCGTTCACAGCATCTTTCTGCAATGCTCCGGAGATGCAGGCATCCACGCAAGGAGCGTCCTGACAGTGCCGGCACAGAACCGGCACGGCCCGGTGGTCTGCAGGCATCACGAAGAGGCGCGACTGGGGCAAGGGATTCTCGAGTGTTGCCAGGACAATATCGTGACTGCCCGAATGCTCGGCCGCGCAGGCCAGTTCACAGGTGAGACAACCGGCGCAAGGGTTGTCCTCGGCATCCAGTTGAACGAATACTCTTTTCATTTCTTCCTCAACCTTCGCGCTAACCGAGAGAAGATCATTTTTAAATGACAGGATCTTCTCTCGGCTGCGGATGAATCGTTGTCCTAGCTGTCCAGACCGAGTTGGCGACGCTTCGAGAGGATATGCTCCTCGATGAGCGCGGCCGCCTTAACCGGGTCTTGTTCGGCCAGCACCCTGCCGCCCGTCAGTTGCTCGATGTCCTCCGTGAGCATTTTCGTTACCAGAGGGCTTCCAACGACCGGTGGTAAAGGACCTAGATGAGTGAGTAGCCCGAAGGCGACGGCGAAGACGCCATCGGCGACGGCCTTCTGTTCCAGATACTCCGGCGCCGAGGCGGCAATGGGCAGTTGACTGGGATCCACCCCCAGCGCCTCCGATAGGGCCGTCACGACCACGCCAATCCGTCCGATGTCGACGCAGGAGCCGAAGTTGAGGCAGGGCGGTATGCCCAGAGATTCACAGACCGCTCTTAGACCAGGTCCAGCTACTGCGCTGGCGGACGGGTCCATCAAGCCCTCGATCTGCATGGCGCTGCTCATGCAGCCGGAGTTGATCACAAGGATGTCGCGCTTGATGAGCTCTTTGACCAGAGTAACACCGGTGGTGTCGTGTCCATTGCGGTTATTGGTGCAACCAACCACGGCGACGACTCCCTTGACCTGCCCGGACTTCAAAACGTCAATCAACGGTTCGAGGCTTCCACCCAGAGCCCCAGCGATGGACTCCAGAGAGAATCCGGCCAGCGCACCCGCTTTGTGGGAAGGTATGTGGATATCCCCTCCTCTTTCTCCATAGGCGCTGATGGCCATCTTGATCAGTTCCTCGGCCTGCTCGGCCACCTTCTCTGGGACATAGTCGACGTGGTCGGCCACGCCAGCCATCCGTACAACCCTGTCAACGGAGACCAGCTTGGTGTGGAAGTTGTCGGCCATCGTCTTGAGGCCAGGGATGGAGCAATTCATGTCCATCATCACCAGGTCGACCGCACCTGTTGCCACCATAAATTCCTGGGTAATCCAGTTGCCAAGTTGACCGGCAAAACCCGAACCAGAGGTAGAGGAGCGTTGCATCAACTCTTGCCCAGTGCACATCGACCCGTAGATCTTGATTCCAGCGGCGCCAGCTTCCCGGGCGAGTTGCAGCATCTTCTCGCTTTGCGCCGCTTGGATCACCGCTGTTGCGACTAGAGGCACGTGTCCGTGCGCGACGATATTGACCGTGCTGGGGTCCAAAACCCCTAGATCGGCTTCGCTCTTGACCAAGGTCGGCGTGCCCAGCAGGATGTCTTGAAGGGTAATAGTGGCGATCAATCCCATATAACCTGTTGCCAGGGAGAGGCGCATCGCCGTAAGCAGTAGATCCAGCGGATCGGTGTTGATGGAGGTCATCGATTTCGTCAGGGCATCTCGCAACTCCGAGTGAGGCCCGCCCGGAATTATTCCCATCTTAGACCACGCTTCCAATCTGGTCTTGGGTGCCAGGATCTCCACCAGAGCCAGCGGTTCGTTAGAGCCCTTGCGCAGTTCGCTAAGGACGGCATTACCGAGATCGATAGCAACCTCAACCGTGGGCTTGGAAGCATCCAATCCGAGGGCACCAGCAACCTGGCGAAGCTTGGCCTCGTCGCCTATCTTGAAAGGGGTCTTGCCTTGAGCTGTAGCTATGAG
>JAMDCE010000495.1 GCA_023489135.1 Chloroflexota bacterium | reverse complement strand
ACGCCGCGCTAACCGCTATTGTGCCAGAACAGCGGGCCGTGGAACAAGTGCCCTTTTTGGTTGCGGCCCGCAGGCCGCGCTATGATGTTTGACAAACTAACGGGGTCTTGGTTGCGGTGGCAGACCTGTGTGTCTGCCTTGGGCCAGCCCGGGTACCCTCTCGGTGTCGCCCCTACAGATACCCGATTAATAAGTAAAAGCGCATAATCAAGGCTCTACAAGTTCGCCCGCGAGGCCACCGGCCAGGCCTGTGGTCAATATGCCGGAAGCGGCCGAAGGTTTGTAGGCATAACTTCCACATTGCGATTCCGAGAAGGCGATTGCAGTATATCGTAAACGATGGCCTTGTCAACCGACCTGTGGCCACAGTCTAGCTTTCTTCAACCGTCAGGAGGTTGCATTCACGGCTGGTCTTGCAGCGCGTGTTGGGCGCTAGTTTGCCGACCATGGGCAGGTTCAGCTATAATGACTGCGCTTCCCGCTTTCGTCGGCGTTTCACGGTCAGGCACTCGCAGTCTGAGGCCGGAATGCGCCCGAGCCGTCTCAGGGGCGACTGGACGGCCGCCACCCCACCTTCAGCGTAGGAACTGGTCGGAGAATCCAGATCATCTACGGGTTGCGTCTCAGTGAGGTGCAGCAACAGACGTTGAGACCAAGTCCAAAATGGGTTTTCGAGGAGGAAACGAGACAATGGTTAAAACAAACCTTCAGCCGAAGTCAGTGGGCCAGCCAGTTGGCCTCTACTCTCACGCCATTAAGGTCAAAGCCGGCGAGCAAATCTACATTTCTGGACAACTGGCGCTCGATGCCGAAGGGAAAACGGTCGGAGTGGGAGATGCGGGGGCCCAGACACGGCAGGTTCTGGAGAACATCAAGGCCCTTTTGGAGGCTGGTGGAGCGGCCATGGACGACATCGTAAAAATCGGGATTTACGTCACAGATATGAATGATGTGCCCAAGATCGCCGCCGTGCGCAAGGAATTCTTCAAGCCCGAGTACCCAGCCAGCACTCTGGTCCAGGTGAGCAAGCTCATTCGAGAGGACTGCGTTGTCGAGATCGAGGCCATCGCCGTCATCTGAGCCTGTTGCCACGGGTTTGACAGGCGACATCGCCGGGGCTATCATATGATTCAATTACATCATAATAGATTATTGGGCATTGGTTCCTACCACACGCGCTTCCCTGAATCAGAGTATCTAGCTCTCGCCTCCTGGGCCTAGCCTTACTCGACGCTACGCTGAGGTCGAGAGGTGAAGGTCTGACAGAGCCTCACCTCTGACTTTGTCGGAACTTCGTCGGGTGGTGGAGGCAAGGCCGGGAAAGTTTCTGATGGAGTATTGCGATGGGGAGCAGAGGGCCTCTGAGCGCCCGAGTCGGCGCATCCCCAGCGGCGGAGTCGGATCGCGCGACGCGTCCCGTGCCAACGGCGACCACCCCGCATGACATACAGAGCGACCAGACTGACCGGAAGCAGGATTCCAACATCTTCTCTTTCAGGCTAACCCCGGTAATCTTCCTCGTTAACCGAATTGGGCTTCAGAAGCGCATCAGCGTTCTCGTGGCCCTGGCGTTGGTCATAATGTTCGCCTTCTTTACGCTAATGGGTTTAGATGCCGTGCGCCAAAGTACCCAGCAAACGATGCAAGAACGCCTGATCATGACGAGCATGGCCACGGAGCGTACCGATCAGATCTTGCGGCGTGGTTTGGAGGAATTGGAGAAGCGAGCCAACCCGGAGCTGCTTGATCTGCGGGATGGCAACCTGGAACCGAAGAAAACGCTTCTCCGAAGCCTCTACCCAGATCCAGGCATCTTTACTTACGCGGTCTTTCTGCTGGACGCCCGAGGAAGGATCATCTGGGTTGAGCCAGAGGATCCCGAATTGATCGGATACGACCTTTCCGTCGTATCAGACGTGCGGAATACCCTTGAAACAGGCCGGTCTGGCGTCTCGATCATGGTAATGGCTCCCATAACCTATAGACCGGTGGTGTTACTGTCGGTGCCGGTGAGAGACAAGGACCACCAAATCGTGGGGCTGATCGGCGGAGCCGTGGACTTAACCAACCCGCGTATAGGCGAGTTCATTCAGCCCATTCAGCTTCCCGGTCAAACGACGCACACGGAACTGATCGATGCCAACGGAATGGTACTGGCGAGTTCCAATCCGGCGCACGCTCTGCGACCCTGGCACCACGGCCATTCCTTTGCTCGGCTCATCAAAGGTCGGAAACCGACAGTGGCGACCTATCCCGTTGAGGGGGAAACCGGCGAACAGCGGCAAGACGTGGTGGCCTTTGCCACTTTGTCGACAGCGTCCTGGGGTGTGGGCGTGGAACAAGACGAGGGGGAGGCTTTCGCACCGACCCGGGCTCTTCAAATGAGGACGTTCATTCTGGGAGTCCTATCGTTCTTTTTCGGCATAGGGCTAGCCTGGCTGACGACGCGAAGTGTGGTGGCGCCGATCAAGGTTCTTACCGATTCGGTTCAGCGGATCGCCGGGGGTGATCTCGCTACGGCCGTCCCGTCTATGGGTACGGACGAGATAGGACGGCTGGCGCAAACCTTCGACGAAATGCGGGAGAGGCTCCGCTCGTCACGAGAAGAGATCGAGCAATGGAACGAAGAGTTGGAGGCAAGAGTTCAACGGCGGACGCGGGAGCTGTCTACTCTTTTCGAAGTGTCCAAGATTCTCACATCCACCTTCGATTTGGATAATCTGCTGAAAGCCATCGTCGCGAAGACGATGGATGTCTTTGAGGCGGCAGACGCGGGAGCCCTACTCCTCTATGATAGAAGAAGCGATCGGCTCATTGCGCGATCCGCAGCAGGCTTGGATCTGAACCTTCTGGCACAGGTGGCCATTCGGCCAGGCGAGGCTACCTTTGGCCGAGTCTTCACGGCGCGCCGAGCCGCTCTGTATGGTTCTGCAGCCGAAATCGTCGACGCTACTAGCGACCTAAGCTGGGAGAATCGCCGGTATTTTGAGGAGGCTCTGGGCAAAAACGTCACTCTGCAGAGCCTGATATGCGTGCCACTGGTGTCCAGGCATGTTCCTATAGGGAGCCTCTTTCTGGCCAGTTTTCAAAAGGATAAGCCATTTTCTCGTTCGGACGTGCACCTTCTCCAAGCCATGGCCGATCAGATTGCCATTGCCCTGGAAGAGGCCAGGCTTCGCCAGGAGGCGGGCCAGGCCCGGGCTTTGAAGGAGGCGGATCGGCTGAAGTCCGAATTCATCTCGACAGTATCGCACGAACTGCGCACCCCTCTGGCCTCAATCAAAGGTTACACCACTACACTACTGAGATCAGATAAGAATGCCATTTGGGATGAAGGGACAAAGAGAGAATTCCTGGAGATTGTCGACGAGGAGAGTGATAAATTACGCGAACTAATCGACAACTTGCTCGAAATGTCCAAGATGGAGGCGGGCGGGCTTCAAATCGAGAAACAGCCGGTCCTAGTCCAGCGGATTGCCAAGGAGGCGGTGGAGAAATCTCGGCTACGCGCCA